>DASUVL010001079.1:0-7984 GCA_036379015.1 Niastella sp. | reverse complement strand
AAGAAATGATGAAGGCCACGCAACAATATCAATCGGCCTATCGTGATCAAAAAGCGCAGTTGTTGGGCTATATGCAAAATGGAAAACTGGTGCCACAGAAAAATACACACCAGCAGGTTGATCTCGTTTTTCAACCAATGGCCGATGGCCTCACGTTTATCGTGAAGCCTGTATTTCTGGATAATGTGCCGGCTGCGCATGCCCGTGCATCAGAATGGACGGGACTTCCTGCAGGAGCTGCAATAGGTCATGCGCAAAAAGGTAAGATAGTGATCAGTCGTATTGCAGGACCATTCAGGAAAATAAACGATACCACATTTCAGATCAGTTTTGAAAAGGGATTGAATAACCAGGCAACAGGTTATCAATGTTGGTTTGCTGCCGAACATCCGGGCGATAAAACGTACAAGCCTGCAGTACAACAGGCTAAAATGGATATACCGGGAAAGAACTTCGATGGTAAATTGCAAACCATACTATTTTCCCCAATATCTCCTGTTAAAAGAGGGGTAAGGTCAATGCCATTGAATGCGGTATCTAACGCAAATGTACCGGTGTATTATTATGTTCGCGAAGGTCCTGCTGTTGTGACAGGTAACACCCTCACATTCACAAAAATTCCCGCCCGCAGTAAATTTCCGGTAAAGGTTACGGTCGTTGCCTGGCAATATGGAAGCAATGCTGAACCAAAGATCAGGTCAGCGGAACCGGTTGAACAAACTTTTAATATTGTTGAATAACGCTTAGTGCTGAACGCTGAACGCCGAACGCAAAACGCGAAATGCAGAGGCCGACTGTGTTGTTTGTAACTTGTAGGTATTTGTATTTGCGTTAAGCATTGTGCATTAAGCGTTAAGCCTTTTCCGTATTATTGCACCTTAAAACTATCAATTCATGAACAAGTATAGTTTGATTTTACTCTTGTTTATCACCTCCTGTCAACCCGCAAAACAAATAGTTATAAGTAATCCGGAAAACGAAGAGCGGCCAGATGAACTGGTTGTTTTGCAAAGAGCGGAGTTGGAAGAGCAAATAGGGACCATTCCGGCTGGTAAATATGTAGTAATAACAAATGGAGCGGGCGTTCCGGTGGTGGTACAGTTTGATGATATGGATGGCGATAACCAATGGGACGAAGCGGCATTCCTGTATTCATTCAAACCCAATGAAAAATTTGAAGTGAAGCCAATACTGGCCGATGCACCGGCTATTGTAAAAGCTGTCGTGCGGGCGCATGTACGGCAGATAAAAAAGAATGAGGACAATAGTTTCGGTCCGGCGTTGGATAAAGATACTATGCCGGTAAATGCATTGCCCACCGATTTTTCGAAACAGGCGTTACCGCCATATTTAACAGAAGGCCCCGCCTGGGAAAATGATAAGGTGGGTTTTCGTTTATATTTTGATGTCAGGAATGGAAAAGATATCTGGGGTAAAACCACACCCCGCATGATGATGGATGAAGTGGGTGCGGATACGGCGAAAAATTATCACGAGCAAGCGGATTGGGGGATGGATGTTTTAAAAGTAGGAGTTTCCCTGGGTGCCGGTTCGCTGGCATTGCAGGTGCCGTTGCCAAATGGAAAAGATACCCTGGTGCGGCTGGGTGGAAAAAATATTGGAAAGGTAACGTATGAGAAAATAGCAGACGGTCCGGTACGGGCTATTTTCCGGTTAACATATTCGAATTGGAAAATAGCGGAAGGTGTTTCACCCGTGTCTGTAACCGAAGAAATACATATTTGGGGTGGACAATACTTTTATGAAAGTAAGGTAACAGTAAATGGAGCGCCCGCCGGAGCCAAACTGGTAACAGGCATTGTTAATCTGCACAGCCAACAGATGTATGAAGCAAACGCTGGTAATTACAAAGCGATCTATACCTATGATGTGCAATCTGAAAATAAAGACAAGCTGGGCATGGCGATTGTAATGCCGGCTGATGAAGTTGCAGGTACAGCCACAACACCCAACGCCAATACGGATATACAGAATACGTATATCATGAAGGCCAATATAAAAGATAATCAACCCGTATTGTTTCGCTTTTATGCAGGTTGGGAGAAGAGCGATGCACGTTTTACTACAGCAGAAGGATTTAAGTTGTATTTGTTAAATGAAATGAAGAGGGCTGATGCGCGGTATAAGAACTAGATAACGAAGAATACCAAACCTAAGCGACTTGAATAATTTCTTTCCATACATGATCGAAGGAAACCGATGTACAATATTAGATGTTGCGGGTAAGATACATTTGACCTTAGTCAAACAAACTGGTGGGTGGCATGGACAAGGTGGCGGTTTCGGTGGTAAAAGGTATTATCTTATTGGATCATTCTCTTATTTTGTAGAAGCTGTTGACTGGGAAGCGGATTAAGACTGCACAACACAGGTTTTGCGTTAGGGGGGCGACGAACGGTCGATTAAAAGAGCAGACTGATTTTATTCAAAAAAACATAGAAAAAAGAAACAGCCGCTAACAAATCATAACAATGATGAAAAGAAGCTTAAGCTTAATAGCATTCATGACAATCTACGTCATTTCGATTGGGCAGGTTAATACTTTGAAAATAGCTGACTCAATTTCCAAAGAAGGTAAAAAACTTTATAAGTCGGAAATTGCTTCATGGTATGGAACAGACATTTTTATTGACCGTTTTAAGAATGAGGCAAGTAACATTGGCGGCTATTTTTCATACAGTGACAAATCAAACGAAACCTGCCTATTCTTTTCTAAGGGAGATAATCCACAAGTATTAGGAACTGTTAACTTTGACAGTACGAATAATTTGGAGAAAGTTATAGTTGATGGAACTAAAAGAAAATTTTCCGAACATGAAAATGACATTTATCTCATCAGGAAAGCTGCACTCGACGAAATTGAAAAAGATACTTCATTTTTTAAAACTTACAACAACACAAATCTCAATTTAATTCCTTTTGTAGAAGGTGAAGAGAAAAGAGTTTACGTTTTGACTGGAACTTCAAGAGCAAATACAATAATTATTGGCAATGATTACCTCTTAAATTTTGACAAAGACAATATATTAATTTCAAAGAAAAAATTACACGCCAACATACTCACCCTGAAATATGCGGAAGAAGGAAAAGTTAACAAAGAGGGTTCTGTGCATACTCATTTACCAGAGACGGGAGCATATATGACTGCGACAGATATTTGCACATTTATGCTTTATGAAAAGATTGCAGGATGGAAACAACAATTGGTGATTTCAGAAAAATATATGTCAATTTGGAATTGTGAAACAGACAGACTTATAATAGTTCCAACAGGACGATAAAATATAGCAGCCGCTATTAGCAATGACTTAATTGCATTAATGGATGCGCTATCTTTATGCAAACGATTGCGTGAAATTTATGCAGTTTCATAGGGAATCAATAGCTTTAAGCAGCTTTTGAGGTGTTCAAGTGATCTTGAATGGGAAAGCGGTAAAAATATTTCAACGATTTTTTTATTTTTACCAGAACACGAACAAATTTCAGGTAACTGCTTTGAGACAATATACCGATACCGAACTGCTTGAATTGCTTGCACAGGATAACAAGGATGCATTTGATACCTTGTATGATCGCTATTGGGAATTATTATTCCAGGCAGCCTTTAAGCGATTAAAAGACAAAGAACAATGCAAAGATATTATACAGGATGTGTTTATTGATCTGTGGTGCAGGCGGGGACAGGTAGCTATTGGTAATTTGAAAGCTTATTTATGTACGGCAGTCCGCTTTCAGGTGTATAAGCTGGTAGCCAAAGAAAAAGCCGGTCCTGCTTTTTTTGAATTATATGAAACCATTGCATTCTCCTCAATCGGTGCAGAGGGGACCTTGATAGAAAAGGAACTCCTGGGTCAGGTAAAAGCCTGGATAGATGAGCTGCCTGAAAAAAAGCGAACGATGTTTTTATTACATACCCAGCACGATAAATCTACCAAAGAGATCGCCAACGAATTAAGTCTATCCCAAAAAACGGTACAGAACCAACTGGGTACCACCATCCACCGCTTACGTCTTCACATTGCGAGTTTTTTCATGATGTTCTAAACAGTAAAAAATTGTTTTAAGGATTTCTTCTGAAAAGAAGGGAGTATTCGCATTTTCCGGTACTTACTATAAAGCAACTGCAAAATGGCGCAATCAAAAGCCAGGAAGAAATTGATCAGGTTAATTCAAAAAATGCTGGCAGGCAAAGCTTCGCCGGGAGAAGAACAATTCCTCGAAGCCTATTATAATAGTTTTGATGCAGCCAGCGAGCAGTCGCCATTGACAGATGAAAAAGAAAAGGAAGCATTAGGGCGGGAAATGAAAGCAGACATCTGGCAAAAGATCACCCAGGCAGAACAGTCACCGGTAATCATTCCAATCATAAAGCGAACATGGTTCCGGATTGCTATGGCAGCCGCGATAGTGGTGATGGTAGGAATTCCCGTATACTATTATATTATACGTACACCTGCGCCAAAGGAATTGGTTCAAACCAAAAAACAACCGGCGCCGCCGCCACATGATGCATTGCCCGGTGGCAATAAAGCATTGCTTACACTGGCCGATGGTTCAGTGATTGATCTGGACAAAGCGACGATTGGAACGATTGCTACTGAAGGAAAAACGGTCGTGAGCAAAAAGGAGGATGGGCGTCTGGAATATCTGAGTGCCCATTCACCATTGACCATTGACCATTCACCATATAATATATTATCTACACCAACCGGGGGACAATATCACCTTGAGTTACCCGATGGCAGTAAAGTGTGGTTGAATGCTGAATCATCTATTCGCTATCCAACAGTATTTAATGGAAATGAGCGGCAGGTTGAACTGACGGGTGAAGCTTATTTTGAAATAAAGAAAAACCAGGATAAACCTTTTCGGGTGCATTTCACCTCCCCATCGAAAGATGGGGTAGGCCGGAAAGGAACGATAGAAGTATTGGGAACGCATTTTAATGTGAATGCCTATCATGATGAAGCAACGATTAGAACAACGTTGTTGGAAGGGAAAGTGAAGACGTCAATGATGAATGGTCAATGGTCAATATTAAAACCCGGCCAGCAGGCTGTCATTCACCATTCACAATTGACCATTCACGACGTAGATACGGAAGAAGCAATAGCCTGGAAAAATGGATTGTTCTATTTTGATAACGTAGACATACAGTCGATCATGCGGCAATTGTCGCGTTGGTACAAAGTGCAGGTGGTTTTCAAAGGAAAGATCCCTGCCCGCCGTTTCGCCGGACAGGTTTCGCGTAATGCCAATTTATCGCAGGTATTGAAGATCCTGGAATTGAGTAAGGTTCACTTTACAGTGGAAGGAGATGTTGTGACTGTGTTGCCGTGAACCACCCAAACCCCCAACCCCCTAAAGGGGGCGTAAATACAGTTGCGCGCTACAGGCCATCTCGACTAGTCGGGACACGCGAATACAGTTACCGTTTGTCGGGGATTACCGACTGCCGATTGCCGTTTCCGTTTCACGATAGATAATTCACTATAAAACATTTGACAACATATGGATCCATGAAATCACCCTGCGAGCCCATAAAAAAACCGGAAACATTGGCGTGTTCCCGGTCGAAGGTTCCGCGTAGCGGAACCGGAGATCCCGATGCAACGGGATCAATTGGGTTAACAGGTAACAATTAATTCGTAACTGCTAAACGTTAACCAAAGGAAGGAGCCGCCGAATTTGAGAGCCGGGGCTCTTTTCCGCAATCATCACAAAACTATGTCTTTGAAGGTTTATTGCCAAGCGCCTTCTCCCCAACGGGAGCGGAAGGTGAAACGATTACTTTTTAAAACCGCGTGGTGTATGAAATTAAGCGCTGTTTTTTTACTGGTTACCTGTCTGCAGGTACATGCTATTGGTTTTTCCCAAAAACTAAGTTTGTCCCGCCAGCATGTGTCACTTGATCAGGTGTTTAAGGAGATCAGGAAACAAACCGGCTACCTGTTTTTTTATGACCTGGAATGGTTGCAAAAAGCGAAACCGGTAAGCGTTGATATGAAAAATGCGACGCTGACCGAAGTGCTTGATCATTGCCTGGCCGGTCAGTCGTTAACTTATAGCATAGTTGACAAAACGATTGTCCTGAGCTTGAAGGATGAGCCTAAAAGCGTAGTGGTAAACAACGCTTTGTTTGCCGATGTTCATGGGCTGGTTCGTAATTCCCAAACAAAAGACCCCATTGAAGGGGTTTCGGTCATCATCCGCGGACAGGCAGGCGGTACCCATACAAATACCAAAGGAGAATTCACCATTAAAGGTGTTGAACCTGGTACGGTCCTGATCTTTTCCTATGTAGGCTTTATTTCCCAGGAAGTGAAAGTGAAGGACGTGAATGCAGCGTTGAACGTGATGCTGGAACTGGATTCAAAAAACCTGGATAATGTAGTAGTGATCGGTTATGGTACGGTGAGTAGGAGAGACCTTACCGGTTCCGTTTCCCAGGTAAGTATGGAAGATCTGTCAAAAGCGCCGGTGCGCTCATTTGATGAAGCGCTGGCCGGCCGCATGCCCGGTGTTGTTGTAAGTTCTACCGAAGGACAACCTGGTTCAGCCATCAATATTGTTATCCGCGGTAACAATTCCATTACGCAGGATAATTCTCCCTTGTACGTGATCGATGGATTTCCCATTGAGAACCCTGACAACAACATCATCAACCCGAACGATATTGAATCGATCGATGTATTGAAAGACGCATCGGCAACAGCCATCTATGGCGCAAGAGGCGCCAATGGCGTTATTATGATCACTACCAAAAAAGGGAAGGAGGGGCCCCCGGTGATCAGGTACAGCGGATATTACGGGCTTCAGCAAAACAATAAAACGATCCCCGTAATGAGCCCGTATGAATTTGTGAAACTGCAAAAAGACCAGGGCGTATCTGATCTCAATGATACCTATCTGGCCAATGGAGTTACGCTCGAGGATTACAAAAATGTAGAAGCGGTAGACTGGCAGAAAAAACTGTATCGCGATGCTTCCATGATGGACCATAGTTTGTCCATCACCGGCGGTACTGCAAAAACAAAATACGCTATATCTGGTGAACTCTTCGACCAGGAAGGTATCATTATCAACTCCGGGTTCAAGCGCTACCAGGGTAAAATGAGCCTCGATCAGTACATCAACGATAAATTAAAAGTGGGCGGGTATGTAATGTACACCAATACAAAACGTAACGGCATGGTCCCTTCCTCCCTGTCTGGTTCATCCATGAACAACCTGTTGTACAGTGTATGGGGCTACCGGCCTGTAATGCCGCTGAAGCCAACCAAACCGGTCAGTGAGGGTTATCAGGATGAACTGTTCGATGATATGGTGAACCCCACCACCGATTACCGCATGAACCCCATTGTTATTGCCGAGAACGAATACCGGTTAAGGAACAATAATAATTTAATTGGCAACATGTATGCAGAATACGCTATCCTTAAAAACCTGAAATTGAAGGTGACAGGCGGTATTAACAAGAACACGCTGCGTAGCGATGCATTTAATAATTCCAAAACGCGGTCAGGGAACCCGAATACCGCGTACGGCGTAAATGGTTCTATCATGAATTATGAAACCACCAACTGGCTGAACGAAAACACGCTCACTTTTGATCATCGCTTTAACAGCGATCATAGAATAAATGTGGTTGGGGGTATTAGCTTGCAGGGTAATCACTATGAATCGAATGGTTCTTCTTCCAACCTGTTGCCCTATGAATCATTGGGATTACGGGGTTTGGGCTATGGTACGCCCCAACCTGTTTATCCTCAGTTATCAGAGTGGTCAGCAGTATCCCTTTTGGGACGCATTAACTATACCTTTAAGGACCGTTACCTGTTAACCTTTTCTTTCCGGGAAGATGCTACCTCCAAATTCAGGGAAGGTAACAAGTGGAGCAATTTTCCTTCAGGAGCCTTTGCCTGGCGGTTGTTCAATGAGCCATTCATGAAGGGCATTTCAT
>DASUVL010001078.1:0-2817 GCA_036379015.1 Niastella sp. | reverse complement strand
TGCTGAGCAGCGCTTCGGCATCGAACTTTGATGTTGCATAAATTTTGGCAGCCTCTTTTAACGGAAAATCGAATGGTACAGGCAGGCCAGCACTTCCAACAGCTTCATTAGCGTCACCAACTGCTTTCGGAACACCTTTATCCAATGCGATGTTCTTCAAAATACCCGCGATATTGAGCGTGGCTACATTTGTAACCGTAGAAAACGCGGCACAGGCTTCATTCACCATCACCAGGTATTCACAAATGGTATTGTCGAGTGGTTTATGATTCGCAGCCTCGTTCAACGCTTTCATTTTCTTTGCATGATCAGCAAGGGTGCCGCCCAGATCCGATATATTTCTGGCAAAGGTAGGCGGCAGCCTTTTTGATTTCCTGGCCAGGTCGGCAGTAGCTTTGCCTGCAACGTTCAGGTCTTTAAAAAGTTTGGTGAGGTCATCTATTTTTGCTTTTACGTCGGCCAGTTTTTTTTCCAGGGTTGCTTTATCTTTTGCACTGATATTTTCCTTTACGTTGTTAACCTGTTCTTCGAGGTTGTCCCAGGCTTTTTTGGTTTCTTCTATATTGTCATCGCCCCAGTTATCCATCCAGTCGATGCCCTGTACCGTAAAGGCTTGCTGACTTTGTGCTTTTTTGTCGCTGCTTTTTGCAGTGACGGTAAAATCACCGGTAGTTTCGGTGGCCGTCCAGTCCATCACGTAATTACCGTCTGTACTGAGTGTTGCCGTTCGTACCTGATGAGTAGCGGGTCCGTCGATGGTTAATTCTACGCTACCGTATTGTTTGTATTTAACGCTTTCCCCGGTAAACCGGATGGCAGCACCCGTGAACACCGTATTAGAAGAAAGGTTACATGTTATAAAACCGTCTTTGGCTGTTAAGGCTTCATCGTCATTGGCATTTATGGAAGCAGCCTGATTTTTTTTGCTCTCTTTTTTATTCTTTTTGGTTTCCTTGTCTGCCTGATCTATCTCCGGTTCATTCCCTCTTTTGTTGATCTTTATTTTTTTGGGAAGGTCAAAAACTTTGTCAATGCCTTCATCCATCTTTTGTCCCGCTTTCCGGCGAATCCTGTATTCCGCTTCCTCTTTAACTTTATCGCCTAACTTTTTCAAGATCTGCGTTTCTCCAACATAGCATGAAAGCAGCAGAAATAAGAAGCTGAGAATTTTTTTCATGTAGTAGCTGTTATTTTGCCGGAGGTGTACTTGGCATCCTGAAAACACCATCGGTTACTTCCAGGGTTTTGGCGGAGCGGCTGGTGCTGGCCGTAAAATGAAATTGCCCCTCTATCACCTGGTCATTGATCTTAGTGATCGTCATTTCTCCTTTGCGGCCGCCCCAGATCCCTACATCGTCATTGGTAAACAGATCCACGGCATTGTCTTCTGCAAATGCTATTTTTTTGCCGGGCTCCAATCCCCTCATCCATACATAAAAACCGATCGATTCTCCGTTATTTTCACCATGGATCCGCCTGGAATCACTATTGTCAGCAGGTAACATAGCGCTTGCGATCCATTCCCTGCCATCTATTTTGGCTTTCATATAATAGCCGTTCTCAGAAGTGGCAATAGTACCGGGACTATTGGCTTTCACAGTAGCCTGAATGTCTTCCATTACTTTTTCAGCATCGCTTTGTTGTTTACTCTTGCATGCGGACAGCAAACAAACTGTTGCGGCCAGTATTGTTACGTATTTCATAATTGTATGGTCTTTGGTATTAATGTTATTGAGCACTTATTTTGCGAATGCGCTCATTGTTGGTATCGGAAAAATATAAATTGCCCGCAGCATCTATCGCTACACCCAGCGGGTTACAGATCAGCGCAGTTGCAATAGGCCCATCAGTGTTACCACATGCCGGGTCCACAGTCAGGGTACTTACTTCACCAGTCCCGCCAGCGGACGGGATTATTTTTCGGATGCGGTTGTTGCCTGCATCTGCCAGGTAAATATTACCAGCAGCATCTACCACCGGACTTATCGGTTTGTACAGTTTAGCGGCTGCACCTGTTCCATCAGCAAATCCTTCCACACCTCCTGCCAGCGTACTTACCATTGCTGCGGGGGTAATTTTGCGTACCGTGTGACTTCCGCCGTCCGTAACGTATACATTACCCGCAGCATCAACGGTGACTCCTGTGGGCGAATTGAATCTTGCGGCCGTACCCTGTCCATCAACATAACCAGCAATATTGTTATCACTTCCGGCAAAGGTCGACACTACGCCCCCGGGCGTAATTTTTCGAATGCGGGCGTGCCCCCAGTCTGCAACATATACATTGCCTGCAGCATCCAGGTCTAAACCAATTGGATGGTAAAGTATTAAATTCCCTGCATCGCCTGCCAGCGTACTTACCATGCATGTCCCGTCAGGGGACGGGATAATTTTGCGAATGCGATTATTGTATCCGTCTGAAACGTACAAATTTCCGGATGCATCTATGGCTATATCATTAGGCCCATTGAATTTTGCCGCGGTACCCATTCCATCAGCAAATCCCTGTACACTTCCGGCCAGCGTACTTACCATTCCTGCAGGCGTAATTTTGCGAATGCGAGCGTTACTATGATCAGCAACATATATATTGCCTGCGGCATCCAATACCAAACCCCGGGGACCACTAAATTTTGCTGCTGTGCCCATGCCATCTATATAACCCACGTTGCTACCTGCCAGCGTAGAAACCATTCTACCTGTTGACCCTGTTGGAGCTGTTGTTGCCGTAGCACTGTTGTTGCCTGCTACCGGGTCATTCTCCTTGCCGGTTATGCTGGCTGTATTTACATAAGTACCTGTAGTATTTACTGTAGC
>DASUVL010001077.1:0-2173 GCA_036379015.1 Niastella sp. | reverse complement strand
TTAGCTACCTGTTGAAACGGTCGGCGCATCACTTCATCTCTGATCTTTTCCAGGTCCTCCACATGGCTTCCATCCTGCCCGATCAATGCAAACAATGGCGCAAAAAGTTTATCTCCAATAGAAGGAACCGGATAAATGGTATTATCCAGATCAAGTATGAGTGCTTTCGTATCCATGGTCGCATTGTTTTCAGGTTCATTAATACCCAAAGGTACCATAACGGCCAGACAACTAAGATCCGGAATTATGTAAGAATTCTTCCAGAATTGTATTAAACTCCTCAGGTTTTTCCATCATCGGCGCATGTCCACATTGGGGTAGCATTACCAACCTGGCCTTCGGCAGGTAACTTTCAAATTCCCTGGCTACGCCAGGCGGCGTAATCTTGTCATTTTCACCCCAGATGAGTAGTGTTGAAGGGGTTATTTGCGGTAGCAGATCGGCTACATAATTACGTTGAGTCGATTTGGCCATTCGTACAATGCCCAGGCATTTGCGGGCATCGGTGGTGATATTGAACACCTCATCTACCAGTGTATCTGTAGCTATTGCCGGATCGTAAAAAATGTTTGCAACCCGATCCCGGATATAATCGTAATTGCTTCTTTTGGGGAAACTGCCCATGCTGGTATTCTCGTATAATCCCGAACTCCCGGTAAGCACCAACCGGTTCACTTTTTCCGGATGGCGATGGGTATACAGGATGGCCACATGCCCACCCAATGAATTACCAACCAGCACTACATGCTCCAAATTATTATTATCTATATAAGATTCCAGAAAATTGGTCAGGGAGCCCAACTGGTCGCCGCCCTGCTGATCATAAACAGGTAAAGTTGGAATATAAATATCATACGTTGATTGAAAATGAGCCACTACGCCAGTCCAGTTGCTTAAGCCGCCAAAAAGGCCATGTAACAGTACCATACTTTGCTTCATCTTACTTTTTAAAGCAAAGCTATAAGGCAGGCAAATCCATGGCTGTGATCTCAATCACAAAAATTGCGTGAGTGGCCAGACAGTAGCACCCGGGCACGGCTTAATGCTTCCCGGCTGATGTACAGATAGCGGGCAATATTCGTAATAGAAATTTTTTGGATAAGAGCCGGCCGGTTCTCTAATAGAAACCGGTAGCGCTGGATCGGGCTTTTAAGCGAGAGTATATATTGATGTTCTGACTGCTGCTCTAATAGTTCCTGGTATAATTGCAGGTTCACATGCAGCAGGTTCATATGAAGGTCGTACAGGGGCTGTAACTTTTTGATATTGATTCGTAAAACTACTGAATCCTCCATAGCCGTGATGCTGATGGTCGAGGGTACTTTTTTATGATAGCTTTCGCAATTAGCCAGGAAATCATCTGTAAAACAGAATTTCACTATCTTCTCACTGCCCTCTTCATTCAATAAGTCAAACTTAAACTGTCCCGAGAGCACAAAAGCAGCATACCTGGCCACTTTTCCAAACCGCAGGAAATTATCACCCTTACGTATATACTTCACGGTAGCAATAGTGTCTAATAGCTCCCATTCCTCCATGGTTACCTGTGGATATTTCTTTATTAAGCGCTGAAAATAGGATGGTAGTATCATAGTTCTTCCGTAAAAAAGAAGCTAAAATAAAAAAATAACTAAATAGCGTTAAAATATTTTTGTTAATTCTTCCACCACCCCGAATTATACTCGCCGCTGGTTATTTCAGTAGGCACGCCGGGTTTTGGAACAAACAAGGGGATACTCAATTCATGTGCCCGTTTCAATAATTTTTCAATGGGTTCTTTCCACGCATGCAATGACAGGTTGAAAGTGCCCCAGTGTATGGGCATCAATAGTTTCCCCTGTAATGCGATATGCGCCTTTACGGCATTTTCAGGACCCATATGTATATCGGCCCAGTTCTCATTGTACGCGCCTACTTCCAGCATCGTTACATCGAACGGTCCGTACGCCATCCCAATCTCATGAAAGCCTTCATACCAGCCTGAATCGGCGCCGAAGTAAACATTATGCGCAGCTGTTTTTATGGCGAAAGATGACCACAGGGTTTCAAACCGGTTGAATAAACTCCGGCCGGAAAAATGTCGTGCAGGCAGCGCTGTAATATCGCAACGATTGGCAATCTTAATGGAGTCCATCCAATTCATTTCCGTTATTCGTCCCTTTTGTATGCCCCA
>DASUVL010001076.1:0-7654 GCA_036379015.1 Niastella sp. | reverse complement strand
TCTATTTCATGATAGTGGTTATTCCTTCTATTCAAACGCCGGCAGCCTGCATTTGACGGGGACACATTTCACCGATAGCCGTCAGTTTGTTTTGGCACTGTCGTATAAGTTTGGAAAAACGGCAATGCAGAGCAGCCGGCTCAATACCGACGATACGAAGGGCAGGTTGAATCTTTGAGGGACTTTCTATCTATAAGCAACCAACCCCAATCAAAATACGTGAAAAACACCTGTTTTAGTTACCTGAAATTTTTGTAATCTCGAACGTCAGGTAAAATGATCATACTTTAACTAAAACACAAAAACTACCAGTATATGGGTTGGAGAGGAAATCTAAGAACACTTGCAGCATATTCCAGACAACGTGAAAGAGAAGCGCATCGGCGTACAAGTCTTGCTGCAAAGCAATACAAAGCCATGCTAAAACAGGAAGAATTTGAGAATGGGCAACGCGCCGTTCAGGAATACAATGACTATCTTGAACTAATTTCCTCCACCCATAAAGAAACAAGTGAAACCCTGAACTGGCAGGATGTACTAAATGAACCTGAACCGGTTGCTCCAGTCCTTACTGATGAACACCAGCGGGTTGCCCAAAAAAATTTGGCCAATTACAAACCTTCTTTTTTTGATAATTTATTCGGTTCATCCCCAAAGAAGATCAAAAAACTGCAAACCCTTGTTGCAGTCGCTAAAGACAACGACAAAAAAGTGTATGAAAAAGAATTAGAACAATATAATGCAGACTACCCGGAATGGGCCATTTACCAGAAATTTGCAAAAGGCGTTTTATCATCTAACACTGAAACATATAAAAAAATAATTGAAAAGGTAAACCCGTTCTCCGATATCAAAGAATTAGGGAGCGGGTTAAATATTGACTTTGAGAAGAACTATAGTATTGTAACACTATTAGCAAACGGCATTACAGTAATCCCAGACTTCACCTTAACACAGACAGCGGCGGGAAAGGTTTCAAAAAAGAAAATGCCTGTAATTAAGTTTAATGAACTTTATCAGGATTACATCTGTAGCTGCGCGCTAAGGGTTGCCAGGGAAATTTTCTCTTTTATTCCTATTGAACTTGTGATCATTAATATAACAAGTGAATTAGTAAATTCTTCTACCGGACATTTGGAACAACAGACCATCTTATCTGTAGCAATGCCTAAAACTACACTTGACAAACTGAACTTCGGGACCATTGATCCTTCAGATTCAATGAAGAATTTTAAACACAATATGAAGTTCTCCAAAACAGCGGGCTTTAGTGTTGTTCCAAATATTCAGCCAGAGGAGTTAGCGTTAGAATAACCTTCGACAGCGGAAGATATACGAAAAGCCCCCCGACGCACCGGGGGGCTTTTCATTTCGTCGGGAGGGCACCATTTCGGGCTCCGTGTATTGCATATGGCCAAATCAGCTTACTTTTTAGTTAATGTTGTTTACCGGTTACTGCTATAATTGCAATTACTTGCATACCAGATTGTTTGATGAAAAAAAGTATAGCTATGAAATTGTTTGCCTTTCCTAAAAACGTCCTCCTTATTGCCGGTATTATTCTTTTCCAATCCAATGTATTCGCGCAGGCCATGGCTGTTAAAAGCCAATGGGTCTATATGAATTCCGCTAACAAACTGGCGTACAAAACAACAGAACGCGGCGATAGGATCATGGATTTTTCTTATGCCGGTTATATGGGAGGCGGAGTAGCTATACCAACTGTTCCGGTGAAAATAAGTGTTAGCCCAACAGCAGGCGATAATACCAATGCCATTCAGCAGGCTATTGACAAGGTAAGTACCATGGCCATGGTGAACGGTGTACGCGGAGCTGTGTTGTTAAAACCGGGCACTTATAACTGTGAACGAACAATAACCATCAGCGCGAGTGGCGTGGTCTTACAAGGAAGCGGCTCCGGTGAAAACGGATCAGCCATAAACATGAGCGGCACCCCGCATGCCTGTATTGTAGTAAAGGGTAACGAAACGACAAAAACAACCAATACAACAACTACCATTGCAGATCAGTATGTTCCCTCGGGCACTACCCATTTTCAACTGCGCAATGCAAAAGGGTTTTCGGCAGGTGATACCATTCGAATATCCCGGCCTGTTACAGAAGCCTGGGTGCAGTTTATGGGAATGGATAAAATGGTACGGGATGGCAAAAAGCAAACCTGGATTACCGGTGAAATAACAACAGCAAGGGTTATTAAGAAGATAAATAAGAATACGGTCACGCTCAATTTCCCGCTTACAGACTCCTACGACATGGCCTATCTTGGCACAGATGGCGTATCAGTAACAAAAATCAGTACCAGCGGTACCATATCACAATCGGGTGTTGAGAACCTGCGGATCGTTGCACCGGCACAATCGGTAACGATCACCGAGGGGCATCACCGGGCATTAACCATGAGTGATTTAACAGACGGATGGGCACGTAACCTGGAAATACTAAATACGGTCAACAGCATTAGTATTACAGCGAACCGGGTAACCCTTGATCATGTTAATATTGTACATACAGTGCCAACAAAAGGCTCGGCCAAACCGGCCGACCTGAATGGAAGTGGCGTGCAACTGCTCTTTAATCAGTGCAATATTACAGGTGATAATCTCTTTTTCTTCGGTACCGGCGCTAAGGTAACAGGACCAGTTGTTTTATTGAACTGCACATTTAGGGGCAACGGCTGGATACAACCGCATCAGCGCTGGGCTACCGGATTGCTGGTAGATAGATGCGTGGTACCCGACGGCGGTATTGATTTTATGAACCGGGGCTCCATGGGATCAGGCCATGGCTGGGCAATAGGCTGGGCCGTTGCCTGGAACTGTACCGCACGCTCCTATTTGAACCAGTTACCGCCCGGCGCTGCCAACTGGGTGATCGGTTGTAAAGGAGATCCACAAAAAAAAGCTATTCCTTTTAATACAGAACCCTTTCTGCCCGAAGGTATTTACGACGCGCACAATACCACCGTTGATCCTTCCAGCTTGTACCTGGCACAGTTAGCTGAAAGATTGGGAAAACAGGCGGTGAAGCAGGTTGGATACTAGGTCTGCGTTGGTGTCAGGTGGCTATAACATTATTCGAAAATGCTTATTTTCGGGTAATTTATAATACAAGCCTTCCATGTTACTATTCTCCCCTATCCTGAATAATGGTTACTCGAAGAACATATTAGCTTTTATTACGCTGTTTACGTTTTTATGCTGCAACAGGATTAAAAATAAAGGCGAAGCCATTGTTGACAAAACAAAGCAGACCATTTCGAAAACGAAGCAAAAGATCGTCGATAAAAAGAACAGGTTAATTGATCAGGTATTTCCCATCTACAACAGTGATACCTGTGACACAGAAAGCAACAAAAAGCGATTCAGGGAACATCTTCAGATTGGCCTTCCCGGTGACGTTACACATATTTATGCTTATGGTGATTTTTTAGGAGCAGATTATAAGGTCCTGATCGCATTCACTTGCGACCAGGCGACAATAAATAACATTATTGCAACTAAAGAAATGGAGAAGTCTACGCAAGAATTTGACAACGGTTTAAATTTCTTAGATGAGTTTACCTGGTGGCACAAAGACAAAATAGAAAAGCTTGCTCCTTACAAAGTTGGCAGGGAGATGGCATACTGGAAATACCTGTGGTACGACCCAACATCAAAGCAGGCATATTATGAAGAGTTTAGTATGTGATAATTAAACTTACAACGACAGCAACAGAATGCAGTTGACAATAAATATTTCAGTCAGTGATGCCAGTGAATGATTGGGAATGAGCTTTCTTTCAGCAATTTCTTAATCTAAATCAAATTTCCAGTCATGGTACTATAATAAAAAGGGCTTACCTTTTAAATTAAATTTTCAGCCATGATCATAGTACATGACATTTTTATTTGTAAACCCGGCAATGCCTCCAAAATGGCGAAACTGTTCAAAGAAGTGATGGCCGACAACAAAGAACTGGTTAATATCATGACCGATATGACCGGTCAGTATAACCGGGTAATAATGGTAAGCAAATTCGACAATCTTACCGCTTATGAAAAAAGTTGGGAAGAGTTAAAGAAAGATGATGAAACGATGAAAAAAATGAAAGAAAAAATGGCCGGTTACCACGATTTGTATTTGACAGGTTCAAGGGAAATATATCAGGTTTGGTAATTCAATATAAATTTGCGATTCCATAAAACTGCAATATAATTGCATAAATTCTTCTTGTATGAACAGGCCGTGGTCATCTCACTATGCAACCCTGCTTAAAAAAAATCTGCAACCGGCGGCCACATTGGTAAAAGCGCTTTCCTTTTTTCAAAATGAATCGCTGTTATCACAGGATAAAAAGGCCATTGATGTGGGATGTGGCACAGGTATCGACACCTTCGCATTGCTTGAAGATGGCTGGTTCGTAACGGCTATTGACAAAGAAAAAGATGCTATTGAACAGGTAGATCAAAAACTGGCAGCCGAACACAAGTCTTATTTTAATGGGCTTGTTTCCACGTTTGAAACCATGCAAATTTCCCCGGTTTTACTTATTAATGCAAGTTTTGCTTTGCCTTTTACCTACCCCAATCAATTTGACGCTGTTTGGAATAAAATAAATAATGCAGTCAAAAAAGGGGGAAGGTTTGCTGGTCAGTTCTTTGGTTTGCATGATAGCTGGATCAATCGCACCGAAATGACCTTTCATTCCAATGAACAGATTGAACAATTATTTGCTGATTTTTCTATTGAATTTTTTCATGAGGTTGATGAAGACAGCCAAACACTTAATGGAAAGCAAAAACACTGGCACGTTTATCATATCGTAGCCAGGAAACTTTAATCGGCTTTTCTGAATTTTACATATCCTGCTATGGATAATAACCATGTCCATATAAGAAGTATTAATATTCCATTCCAGATCTCATTCCATTCAACTGTACTCTGCCATGCAAAAGCCGGCTTATTTTTATATTCAGACTGTTTGAAAGTTTTATTCAAGTAAAGCGGTTCATGATAAAACTTTACAAGACGGCGATGAAAAATTTCAAGGGCTTTCTGGTACTGCATAAAACTTGTTATATCTGTACAGGCCATTGAGTTGAATACCTGCTGGGTATTTACGGCAGGATTAATCCAGTTAAAGTATGTTATGAAACGATTGCGGGCTTTAATCTGATTATAATAATTATGCACTACCGGTCTTGCCAGGGAATCACCTATTTCTCCTGCCATCGGATAGGCTTTTTTGTATAAGTTCGGCCATGAGGTATCATGGTCATCAAGTTCAGGGAATTTGGCATAGTACATTTTTGCCAGGTTGCTTAGCCCCTCTTTAGATTCATCAACCTGTATACGCCGAATATAGTTACTAAGGTTGGTTTGATCGATCGGATAACGATAGATCGCCATCGCATTAAAAAGAGCAGGCAATACAATTAATAAAAGCAGCCAGGCGCCAACAAGCATCATGGCATTAAATGAAGAATTCCTGTTCAATGAACCTGTAAAATATACCACAGCATGCCAAAATGCAATATATAGCAATGTTATTCCTGACCACAAAAAAGAAGCCTTGCCTGTTATACATAAAACCATAGCTAAAACTGCTACCAGCAAAAAACGGGATAATAGTTTTAAAAAAACTATTGTACTGAAAGAAGTTGCCTGCGTTTTAATAATTGCATATACCCCCGACTCTTTTTCACCGGAAACAATATCATAACCAAAGCCAATAACAAATAAAGGAAATAAAAAGATTAATACAAAAGCCAGATCCAGGTTACCTGTCAACAATTTCTCGGGATTGGTTATCTCACTTTTAAAAATCTGCATATACAGGCTGTGCGACTGTATTTCCTGGTAATAAGGAAAAATATCCCGAAATCCGAGTGATAAAGAAGAAAGAGATGATGGTTGAAAAACGGCAGGATATTTTTGTGTATACCATGTATAACGAGGTTCAGCCACATCACGCCAGGCTTTTTTACCGGAAGCTTGTGTAGTATCCACTGCAAATCCGCGCATCAAACTATCAAATTGTTTTATTCCTTTCTCTTCAACAAGTTGAATGACCGATCGCTGTTTACTGATTTCCTTATTCCCGTAATGGATAGCATAGAGACCTGCCAGCAACAGGAATATATAAGAAGCAATTAACAGGGGCACTCTGTAAAAAGCTTTCCATTCAATTAAAAAAATAGTTTTGACCATTATACAACGGATATTTTATGTAAAAACAGGTTCAACCCAAAAACCAATACAATCACCCACACCAATAATGCCAGCATTTCGTGTTGTATATTTTTTAAAGACCACGATAAAGAAGGCGACGTATAAGCAAACACCGGCACGCCTGCATAAGCTGTATGCCCCACTTTATAGGTGGCCCAGGAGTCTGTTTTGGAATGCACGGTCATATTTTCATTCATATACTGAACAAAACGTCTCCTGTAATCTTCGGCTGATTTCTGAAAATGAATATGGCTCTCAGGGTCTGTTAAAGCGAGGGTCATTGAAATACTGCGAATGGCAAGCAAAGGATCAATAAAGCTACCCAAACCGGTGAGTGCATTTTGCCTGGAGATTGTTTTTTGAACTTCGCCATAATGAACGTCATATACCATTGAACTGTATTCTTCGCCCTTTTGCAAAAAAATACCTTCAATATTCACCGGCAACATAGAAAGAGAATCCACATGGTATTCTTTGAGCGTTTCTGCAATCACTGCCTTTTTTCGCGCCCCATCGGGGTTATGACCATTAATACCTTTTTTGATATCCTGCGCAATTGCTGCAGTAAAAGTTTCTTGGGATGGAAGTGTATATAGATCAGCGCCAATATTAGCAGCTATTCTGGGAATCAAAATGGCAAAGCATATTCCACCTCCCAGCAATACCAGCATTGAAGCACGCGTTGTTTTTACAAATGCTGATGTTAACACAGCCAGACTGGTGATTATATAAAAATATACAGCATAAAACAAGATCAACAAGGCAACCCGGCCTGCAAAACCATTTGAAAAAATCATGCAAATCAGCATTGGAAGCAGCAGGCAACATACTATGGTATAATACCCCGTTATTTTTCCCATAACCAGCTTTTGCATGCTGATGCCCTGGGCATTCAATAATTTCAATACACCGTTTTCCCTTTCTTTTGTGAGAGCCGCAAAACACATAAAGATGATTAGCAACGGTACAAAGATCTGTAATATCAGTGCTGGTGAAAGCTCACCCAGCCGTATGGAGGCATTCATTTCCATGGCGGGAGTGAATACAAAATCATTTTGATGATGCGGCTCCATATACACATACGTGCCGGTATAATTGTCTACACCATAATCAACCCAGTTTAAAGGTGTAACAGGTTTAAAAGCAAAATTTCCAAAATGTGCTGCCATGTGAGGATGCTTGGGATCCTGTTGCAGCCACTGGTGTCTTTTTTCATTGGCTGCATGTTCTCTGTAATGCTTTAGCTGGCTATACTTAACATAGCTACTATAAACCGACAGGCTTACCAATAAAAAAATAATAGCAAAAAACAGGACTATCCTTTTATCACGCAGCGCACCTTTAATTTCATTTTGCGCGATGGCAATAATAGTTTTCATTAGTCATGCATATGTTGTAAATAAATTGATTCGAGTTCCCTGGC
>DASUVL010001075.1:0-3205 GCA_036379015.1 Niastella sp. | reverse complement strand
CTTAACAAATTAATGGGCACTCCCGCTACTACCGCGCCGGCAACGCCGGCAGCGAAAGATACGGCAGCTACTAAACCTGTACCGGCAGCCAGCGAACCATTTGCTGTTCCCAAAAACATTAACCTTACGTTGAATGCCAAGGCAGGCAATGTAAAATACGATAAGGTAGATTATAACAACATTGCCGGCACCGTGCAGGTGAAGGATGAAACCGTTGCCTTAAAGGATATGAAAATGCAGGCATTGGATGGAAATATTGCATTGGGAGGCACCTACTCTACCAAACTAAGCAAAAAGAAACCCGATATTTCGCTTACCTATGATGTGCAGAACCTGGATATACAAAAAACCTTCTTTGCTTATAATACCGTACAAAAGCTGATGCCGATTGGCCAGTTCATTGACGGAAAATTAACATCAAAGCTCACTATGAATGGTAAGCTCGGCGAAACCATGATGCCCGACCTGAGCACCATTACCGGTAATGGCTCTTTGTTATTGTTGCAGGGCGTGCTCAATAAATTCGCTCCGCTCGAAAAACTGGCCAGTGCGCTTGATATTTCCAGCTTGAAAGCAATAACCCTGAAAGACGTTAAAAGTTATTTTGATGTAGCCGATGGAAAGATCTTTGTAAAACCATTCAATGTAAAAGTGCAGGACGTTGATATGGAAATTGGCGGCAAACATGGGTTAGACCAATCTATCGATTATGTGATCAACATGAAAGTGCCACGGGAGAAGCTGGGTAGCAAGGCCAATGCGCTGGTCAATAACCTGGCTACACAAGCCAGCAACAAAGGCATACCCGTAAAAATCAGCGATGTGATCAGCTTTAAGGTGAACATGGGCGGTTCTATAACCAACCCCACGGTAAAAACCGACCTGAGTGGTTCAGGGTCTAGCCTGGCCGCCGACATGAAAGATCAGGCCAAAGAGCTGGTGGAAGCGAAGAAAGCTGCTGTCAAAGACAGCCTGCAATCGATAAAGAACCAGGCTAAGGAGGAAGTGAAACAGGAAGTAAAGAATCAGATCGCCAAACAGATATTCGGGCAAAAAGATACAACGGCTACTAAAGACAGCGCACAAAAAAGCACCAAAGATAAAGCGATAGATAAGGTCAAAGGCCTGAAGGGACTGTTTAAGAAGAATTAGCGAAGAAGAATTAGCTAATTTGATAATTCGATAATTAGCTAATGGAAATACAACTCAGTTGCAGGAGGCGACCCCGGAATGGGGTCGCCTCCGCTATTTTATAGCAAATTAGCAAATTGACCGTCCCATTCGCTCAAACGCAATACTGTTTTAATTTTAAGCCGTTTTCCCCTATTTTTGCCCCCTCTCTAAAATCAAGAGAACAAGAATCAAAACTATGGATAATCTGTTCTATCTAATGCCCCTCATGGGGATCATCGGCTTGCTGTATACTTTCATCAAATTCAAATGGGTTTCTAAACAAGAAGCGGGTACAGACCGCATGAAAGAAATCAGCACATACATAGCACAAGGTGCAATGGCCTTTTTACGGGCCGAATGGAAAATACTGGGTTACTTCGTTGCCATTGTGGCCCTGTTGCTTGGCATAATGGCCAGCGCTAATCCTAATTCGCATTGGGCAATAGCAGTCGCTTTTGTCATTGGTGCAGTATTTAGCGCCACGGCTGGCTTTATCGGAATGCGCGTTGCCACTAAAGCCAACGTACGTACCGCCCATGCAGCCCGTACCAGTTTAAGCAAAGCCCTGAAGGTATCATTTACCGGCGGCTCTGTTATGGGTTTGGGTGTGGCAGGTTTGGCCGTATTGGGACTGGGTGGTTTGTTCCTCATTCTTAAATTCATCTTTGCTCCGGAAGCTGCAGTTAATTCAGAAGAAATGATCAAGACCATTGAAGTGCTTACGGGCTTTTCATTAGGTGCTGAATCAATTGCCCTGTTTGCCCGTGTTGGCGGTGGTATTTATACCAAAGCTGCCGACGTTGGCGCCGACCTGGTAGGTAAAGTAGAAGCCGGCATTCCGGAAGATGATCCACGCAACCCGGCTACCATTGCCGATAACGTGGGTGATAATGTAGGAGACGTTGCCGGTATGGGCGCCGATCTGTTTGGTTCATATGTAGCCACCGTTCTGGCAACCATGGTATTAGGCCAGGAAGCTGTTGTACAGGATCAGTTCGGTGGTTATTCACTGATATTACTGCCTATGGTGATTGCAGGCGTAGGTATTTTATTTTCTATCATAGGAACCTTCTTTGTTCGTATCAGCGAAACGGCCGGTGTTAATACCAGTACCGTGCAAAAAGCGCTGAACATGGGTAACTGGGGTTCTATTATCCTTACCGCCATTGCCTGTGTGGGTCTGGTGTTCTGGATATTACCAACCGGTGATTTTTACCTGGTACGCGATACCGTAAATGGTTCATTAATAGAAGGCGCCAAAACCTTCACCCGCGAAGGTGTGCTCGGTGCTATCGTGGTTGGTTTAGTGGTGGGTACTTTAATGAGTATCATCACCGAATATTACACAGCTATGGGTAAACGTCCGGTATTAAGTATCGTACGTCAATCAGGTACCGGCCATGCAACGAACGTAATTGGCGGTTTGGCAGTAGGTATGGAATCTACGTTCTTACCCATCCTGGTACTGGCTGCCGGTATCTGGGGTTCTTACCAATGCGCCGGTTTATATGGTGTGGGCATTGCCGCTGCCGGTATGATGGCCACCACCGCTATGCAATTGGCAATTGATGCCTTTGGTCCTATTGCCGATAACGCCGGCGGTATCGCTGAAATGAGCGAATTACCGAAAGAGGTTCGCGAAAAAACCGATGTACTGGATGCGGTTGGTAACACCACTGCAGCTACCGGTAAAGGATTTGCGATCGCTTCAGCCGCATTGACCGCATTGGCCCTGTTTGCCGCGTTTGTTGGTGTTGCCAAGATCCCCGGTATCAATATCTATAAGGCCGATGTACTGGCTGCTTTGTTTGTGGGTGGTATGATCCCATTCATTTTCTCTTCGCTGGCTATACGGGCTGTAGGACAGGCCGCCATGGCCATGGTGGAAGAGGTGCGCCGCCAGTTCCGTACCATTCCAGGTATTATGGAAGGAAAAGGCAAACCCGAATATGATAAATGCGTAGCCATCTCTACAGATGCTTCTATCAAAAAAATGATGCTGCCCGGTGCTATTACCATTGTTTCTCCCCTG
>DASUVL010001074.1:0-5444 GCA_036379015.1 Niastella sp. | reverse complement strand
CGCTAATGCTTTTACCACCTGGTTTACCGTTCCGTCGCCACCGCAGATCACCACATCTGTAACCTGCTCTGTTTCTATTTTTTGTTTTACGAGATCATAATTACCATTGGCGGCAGTGGGCAATATTTCAAAAGGCAACTGACGGTTATTGGTTTCACGGGCAATCAACTCTTTTAAAGAAGATTTTCCTTTGGTACCGGAAATGGGATTAATAAGATAAATTATCTTTCGCTGCATGTTATCAGATTACAAAAGGCAAAGATAATGGCCCTGATGTACATGATAGGTTAACTTATGCCACAAACCGCCTGTTTCCTGTTTTATATTTTTATTATCTCCTGCGCCCGCCAGTAATTCTTTTCCTGATACCCCTGTTTTCGACAAACAACCGTTTTACCAGCCGAACGCCATAATTGACTTTTTTTATACGGTTGCCGAAAAGCCGTTGGGTTCATCTAATTTAAAAAACGGGTGAGCAATAATTAAGTTGTTTTGTTGTGGGAACGCAGATCTTATATCAAAAAAGTTTAGCCATGAAAAATTTATTTGTAACAACTTTTATTGCGGTTTGCCTGGTCGCCGCACCGGCAATGGCACAGCAAGCCAGCCGCCCTTTATTAACCGATAATATGCAGTCATTGCAAGGCAGCACCCGGTTTATCAATAGAATCCACGTTAAAGCCATGCGTGATTTTATGAAACGGGTCAAAACCGCTGACGATGCTGATTGGATGGTAGTTGAAAACGGCAGTGTTGTAAAGTATACAGGCAAAAACAACAGCCATTGCAGAACCGTATATAACTGCAGGGGCGAGTTTTCGTATACCATAAGACAGTATGACGAAAGTAATATGTTACGCGATGTACGGGCAATGATAAAAAGCCAGTATTACGATTATAAGATTACCCTGGTGGAGGAAATTGTGCAACCGTTTAAACCACTTGTTTACGTTGTGCATATGGAAGATGCCACCACGTTAAAGAACATTCGCGTAAGTGACCGGGAAATGGAAGTCATTGAAGAGTATAAAAAAGCCTTACCGTAATAAACGGGAAGAAGATATTTCAGAAGGGGTAGGCGTTAGATAACAGCTTCAAGCCAGGCTACAAGCTGCAAGCAATATGAATACCGTTGTATTCGCTTGTAGCTTACAGCTTGCAGCTTGAAGCTTTTTCTTTTAGATCCATTCATTAATACGCCTTTTTATTTTGCAAACCCTACTGCCCATACCGCCCACGATTCCTGTTGATGACGCCAGGTTGTGCTTTTGCCGGTAAATTGTAAAGCAGAAAGTGCACGGCCTTTTGGCATTTGTTGCGCGAAATAAACAAGACTCAGATTTGCGTGCGAATAATTTTTTTCAAACTGTAACAATTCCTTTACTGGTATCGTCATACCCTTGTTCGAGCCTGTAGCGTCAGCGAACTTCCATTCTTTAATGGTATTGCCTTTGTCGTCTTTAATGGAAATCGTTCTGTCTTTACCAGTAGTTCCACAATGGTTATAATAGATCACCAGCTGGTCGTCTTTGTTTGCTTTATCCAATTGCAGACTCTGCAGGTTTAGTGATTGGGTAACCGCTTGCCGCAAGATCAATTTATTATTAAGATAAATTTCAAAGCTCTCGCCGCCTGCTTTTGCTGTAAACGCTTGTAAACATATGATGGTAATTGTAAGTACCACTGCCCATGCGGGTTTCAATGATCTGTGTTGCATAAAAGGAAAGTTTTAAGTTAAAAAATGATGTTGTTGTTATTCTGATAACAAAGCAAGGCAATGTAGCCGGCCACACAGAATTTGTTTGACGAGGGGCGTGAATTCCTTGATGTAGCGTAGGTTTTGGAAGCAGTACCTGCCTTAAAGCCGCTTTGAATAAGGCTTCCATTGCTTGATAAAAATAAATATGAGTTCTTTTTCATTATAATTTACCGTGGGTGCGTTTGTGATCCGGAAAAATAATTAGGTGTCTGGTGTACATATTAGTTCTTGTGCCGATGGGTTTTCCATAATTCCCAATTAACATAACCTTAACCCCAAATAAGTAACCTGGTGAAACATTTAGCAAATGCTGTGCAGGAGCGCGCCAGCAGCGTAAAAACACAGAGAACACGTCAATCAACTATTCAAGGATATACAGAGTGCTTATCATGTGTCCGGCAGCAATACCATTTTAAAATAAGTGCCTGTGTTAGTAGATAAATTGTGCCGGATTGTTTAACCTAAATAAAAGTATAGCAATGAAAAAATTAATGATCGCCACAGTTATCACTATCGTGGTCTTATCAGGTTGTGCCTACTCTCAACAAGGCGGACATACACTGGCAGCTGCCAATGTAAAATCAGAAAGACCCAAAAACAATTTTATTAATGACATTAACGTAAGGGCTATGCGTGATTTTGTTAGCCGTTATGGAGAGGTCGAAGGTGCTATATGGCATAGAAGTAAAGATAGTTTCATCGCTGTCTTCTATCGCGATAGTGTACAGCACCGCGTTATTTATTCTCAACGGGGTGATTTTAGTTTTGTGATGAAATATTATGATGAAAGCCATATGGCGCGCAACATACGTGCCCAGGTAAAAAGTACTTATTACGACTATAAGATCTTTATTATACAGGAAATAGAAAGTCCCAATTATCCAACCGTATATATTGTGAATCTGCAAGGTGAAACAGACTGGAAAAAAGTAAGACTGTGCCAGGGTGATATGGAAGTGATGGAAGAGTATAAGAAATGCAAATAGATAATTGACCGACTGCTAAGATATTGTTAACGCATGTTAGTTAGCTCTTTAACATACCCTTTGTAAACGACATAAGCTGTTAGCCATCTATTACTGTATAAAACAAAAAATGGAGGAAACAGATTATGAAAAAGATTTTTACACTCGCAGCCATCTTATTTAGCATAACAACATTTGCAGCCGGAAATCCTCGCCCCGATGATAGTAAAATAGCTATCCGCAGTAACAGCGATGCTTTCATTCAGGTTTTTGTTGATGGAAAACAATATAACATGAACCGCAATGGTTTTGTAATGGATAACATCAGATCAGGTCGTCACCGCATTGAAGTATACAAGGTAGAGAATTACGGTATGTATAGAAGAAGGCCACAACTGGTATATAGCAGTACCACATTTGTAAAACCCTGGGAATCGTTGAACATAAACATCAATCGTTTTGAAAAAGTGTGGGTTGATACCCGTTTTGATCGCAATGACCGCCGGGGAAATGACAGGAACTATGGCCGTGACCGTGATTATAACGATGGCCGTGATTATAACAATGGACCAGATCGTAACGATCGTGATGGCCGGTACAAACGCTAAACGCTGAACCACTTTAAATGGCCTCTCCAATTGGAGGGGCTTTTTTTTGTTTTGGGTTTTCCATTATCTAATTATCACATCATCAAATTATCACATTGTCTTTAACACTCCCTTAGTAAACGACCAGTCTTAAAACCCTTCTATTATAGTATAAAACAAACAATGGAGGAAACAGTATATGAAAAAGATTTTTACACTTATCGCTGTATTATTTAGTATAACCACTTTTGCTGCAGGTAATCCTGGTCCTAAAACTTCTAAAATAGCCATTTCAAATAGTGGTCGTTCTATGATGCAGGTGAAAATTGATGGGGCCATGTATGATCTGGGGAGTTCATTGGCATTAGAGAATATCCGCTCAGGTAATCACACCATCACCATTTATAAAACAGAAAGTATGGGCTTCAGAAAAAGGACCCAGGTAGTATATAACAGCACTATGTTTGTGGCGCCTGCCCAATTGGTTAATATCGATATCAATCGTTCTGGTAATATAGTGGTTAAAACAACCTCTACAGATAGGTTCGATAGAAATAATAACAATAAAGGAAACAACAGGAATAACAATGGCCGGTATGAGAATGGAAGAGACGATAGGAACAGCAATACCAGAGACGATCGGTACGGCAGATACTAAAAAAAGTGAGGTTTGAAAAAAGGGCTGATTCCAACTGGAGTCAGCCCTTTTGTATTATACAGTGCAAATATTATGAACTACGAAAACCAATTATCACATTATCGAATTATCACATTAGCTAATTAGCCTTTATGCCCAGCACTTCAGTCATAAACCGTTCAGTTTCTCTTTCCACGCCCGGTACATCATTCGATCTGATCGATGAACCAATTACATGATCACCGGTCTTGGGCATGGCCACTTCCCGCTTTTTATCGGCCGGTGTGCCCAGTTGGGTGAACATTTCTTTAATAGCGCTCACTTTTACGGTGCTATCCTGGTGAACGTTGTCTTTATAATAATAAAGAGCCAGCGTAGGCTGTTTTACTTTTTCAAATGTCTCTTTATTCATGCTGGTTTCAATCAATTCCTCCAGGTTTACCGCTGCTTCAATACGATAATGGTAGGTCCAGTATTTACGATAGGCCTCCCGGGTATCTTTGGAGTCAATGTATTTTGAACCGGTGACCAGTCTGGCTACCTGTAAGCCCCAGGGATTGTTGAGGATCCACGCTGTAGGATCATTGATAGCAATATTGGGCGACATTAAGATCAGCGCATATATATCAGGGTATTCCGCGGCCAGTTTCAGTGCCAGGGTGCCACCGGTTGATGTACCAACCAGAATGACCTTATTGCCAATTTGTTTACCAATGGCCAGGGCCTGTTGGGCCGACTCCCAGTAATTATCGGCCGTGAGGTTAACCATGGGTTCGGTAGTGTCTATGCCATGTTCCGCCAGCCGGGATAAATATAAATTACAACCGAACTTTTTGGCCAGATCACGATGAACGGGATCGCCTTCACCTTGCGAAGCGGTAAAACCATGCAGGTATACCATCGCATATTCCGTCTTGTTTTTCAGTGAATCGTTTGCCCATACAATCCGCGCTTCGTTATCGGGTTTAATAGTATGGGTAGCTTCCTGCTGTTTAATATAATTTGCCAGCGCAACAGGTTCAGCCGGAACAGCCGGCATAGCACTGGAATATACCGGGGTAGAGGGGTTTGGCCCTAACAAATAGGCAATGATCAATATTGCCGGAATTAGAAGAGCCCATTTTTTTTTGCGCATGCCGTAAATTTGGTCTTGAAATTAACAGCTTTTTATTACCTGTAAAAACATTGAGCTATAATTAAAATGATTTTTTTATGAATTCCGATACCGGCAAGTACATTATGCTCATTGGGGCTGCTATTGTAGTAGTAGGCCTGATCATCTATTTCTTCCACGACAAATTGCATTGGATAGGCCACCTGCCGGGTGATATCCGTATTGAAAAAGAAAATTTCCGCTTCTATTTCCCCATCACAACCATGATCCTGTTTAGCGTTTTGGTAACGGTGATCATAAGCGTAATTCGCAGGTTTTTTTAAGAAAAGCTTAATTTATTGTTTTTGGCCGTTGTCACGCAACAAAGGCAGTTTAGTTTGCA
>DASUVL010001073.1:0-11199 GCA_036379015.1 Niastella sp. | reverse complement strand
ATTAACCAATGGCCGGCCGAATTATCGGGCGGGCAACGAAAACGAATAGGCATAGCTCGTACATTGATCATGCAACCGGCTATAATGTTATATGATGAACCTACTGCCGGGCTCGATCCTACTACCAGCATGGAAATAAACGACCTGATCAATGAAGTGCAAAAAAGGTATAATACCAGCGCTATCATTATTACACATGATCTCACCTGCGCCAAAGTAACCGGTGATCGCCTGGCGGTTTTGCTGGATGGCCGTTTTGTGCAGGAAGGGTCCTTTGAGGAGGTGTTCTCAAGCGGCGATGAACGGTTAAAAAGTTTTTACGATTACAATTTTATTACCTGATTTACCAACTAAAAATATTTTCTGATGAACACGGAGAAAAATAAACGAACTGTTATAGTAGGCCTGTTTGTAACAATAGGGTTGCTGATATTATTGGTGGGCGTTTTTACCCTGGGCGGACAGAAAAAGTCATTTGTGCCTTCTATTAATGTACAGGCTGTTTTTGATAATGTGAATGGCCTGCAAAAAGGAGATAACGTTTGGTTTTCAGGTGTTAAAGTAGGGACTGTAAAAGCCGTGGAATTTAACGGCAATTCGCAGATAAAAGTAACCCTTCATATTGAAAGGAAAGCGCAGGAGTTTATTCGCAAGGATGCCAAAGCCAAAGTGGGCGCCGAGGGGTTTATTGGTAATAAACTGGTGGTTATATATGGTGGCTCCCCACAAGCAGGTCCTATAGAGGGCGGCGAACATCTGCAGGTTGAAAGAACCCTGAGTACCGATGATATGATGGCCACCCTGCAAAAGAACAATGAGAACCTGGTAGCCATTACCACCGATTTTAAAACAGTAAGCAACCGGTTGGTAAATGGTGAAGGCACAGCCGGGGCTTTACTCACCGATGCTACATTATACAAGAGCCTGGAAAGCACGGCCATCAACCTGCAAATGGCTGCCCGCAACAGCGAACGGCTAAGCAGCCGCATTGCGGCATATACCGCCCAGTTAGAAAAGCCGGGTAGCCTGGCAAATGGACTCGTACATGATACTGTCATCATGACCAATTTGCAGGCAGCTGTAAGACAGATCAGCGATGCAGCCAATGCAACCCATTCATTTACTGCTAATTTAAAAACGGTCAGTGATCAACTGAATACCAGCGATAATACGGTTGGTTTGTTGATGAATGATAAAGAAACTGCCGATCAGATAAAAAGCATTATTGAAAACCTGAACTCAGGCAGCCGCAAGCTCGATGAAGACCTGGAAGCCCTGCAGCATAATTTTTTATTCCGTGGATTTTTTAAAAGAAAGGCCCGTCAGGAAGCAAAAAAAATAAAAACAGTGAGTAACGAAATCGTTTTACCTCACTAGCAACATCGATACACATAAGTGTTAAAATTAGCCTAATGCTTTTTTTTGGCAAACAGCTTGCGCACTATTCTGTTATATAGTGTGTACCGAATTTTTTAATTAATAACAAGCACGTTATTAGCCAAAAAAAAGTGAATGCCAAAATCCAACTTTCCTAAACTTAGAATTTTAATCTTTCCGCTTTTACTACTTATAGTAGTTTGCTTCATATTTGCTGCACCTGCGGCCAATTTTCTACACAATAAAAAACCCGATACAGCTATTGCAGTGAAGGATTCAGCCAGTCGTAAGGATACCCTGGATGCTGTTAACCGTTTTAGTGTTTTGTACAGTCAAATGAATTTAGACAGTCTGGGTCTTTCGCAAGACGCATTTAATTACGGGGTACAGGGTTACATAGACCTTGTTTCAAATGGTGCAGTTAATAACAATCAAATTCTTACCATTATAGATTTTAGTTTACCATCTTCAAAAAAGAGGTTATTTGTTATAGATGTCATGACTGGCAGGTTATTATTTAATACGTTTGTTTCGCATGGCAGAAATTCTGGCGAGGAAATGGCCACACAATTCTCGAACGATATCAACAGCTTTAAAAGCAGCCTGGGTTTTTATGTAACCGGCAGTACCTATAAGGGCGAACATGGTTATTCGTTACGGCTCGAAGGAAAAGAAGCAGGTATAAATGACAATGCCTATAACAGAAGCATCGTAATGCATGCCGCCAGCTACGTAAATGAAAAAGCTGTAAAAATGAAAGGTTTTATAGGGCGCAGCTTGGGATGTCCTGCTGTACCGCCAGCCTTACATAAAGCGATCATCAATACCATAAAAGATGGCAGTTGTTTATTCTTATATAGTCCTGATAAGTTTTATATTTCTCATTCCAAATTGATAAATCTACCGGGAATACAACAACCCATTACCGGTTAATAAATATTGTATTAGCCATAATAAAAAAGATTGACTACCCGTCAATCTTTTGGTTTTTCAAATAGTGAGTGATTCTCCTCACTAAAAATACCTTTATCAATAGCGCATAATCGGACAGTCAAGCGAACTCTTTTTTCCAAAAGTGTATATTAAGCCAATAGAATAATTCGTGTATTGGTCGTACTTATCCGGGTTGGCTGCCTTGCTGAACCCATCAACGTAATCTGAAAAAGTGAATCGGTATGAAGTTTCGGCCATAATAGACAGTTTATTGGAAATAGCATACCGTATACCACCCCCTACAGGAATTACAGGTATTGTGCCCGGCAATGCATGCAGGGTATCTTCGGCTAATCCGTCGATTAGCGATGGTTCGCCGGCGAAATAATCATAGTTGATCCGGCTCCAGTCGCGGGTAATGCGTAATGAACTAAGACCTACCCCACCGAAAATATAAGGAGATATGATTTTTTTATCGCCGTAGTTATTTCCCAGCATATTCCAAACCAGCAGTTCAGCAATTTCGGTATTTCGGGCGGTGAACCTGAAATTACGTTGTTTGCGCCATGCTGGATTATCATAGTTGCCATCATCGGCCAATAATTTACCATGGGCCAGGTTGGTGCGTAACGAAAAGAAGCGGGAAAGTATGCGGGTATAAAAAAGATTGATCGCAAGCCCAGGTGTTTTAAATGCGCCTGCAGTTTCAGGTGTTAGATCGCCCTGGTAAACGAACATGCCGGCACTGAATCCTATTTCATGTTTAGGAACATTTATTTGTGCGCGCACCGAACTCCAATAACAACATAATATAAGGGGAATTGCAATGGCCTTTCTGGAAATCACTTTCATGTAATGGATGTTTAATCAAGTAGAAAGAGACCATGAATGAACAGTTTTGTTATTGGATGGGTAGAAATAATTGACGTAAAGTAGAGGTTGTGATCTATAGCTATATTTTAAACGTAAAGAAGTTGGAAGTATGTAAACAGGATTTGTTAAATAAAAAAACAGAATTGGTTATCAGTAATCTATCTTCTAAAAAAAACGCCGTTCAGTAGATCAGGTCAGCAATTGATTGGATTTGCTGTTTTCGTCTTGTAATTATGTAGGAAGGAGGTTTCAGGTGGAAGTTTAATGATAGGGCAAATTTAGCGCCTGATTTTTGCGGGCTGGTATTTTATAAGGAAAGACTTGCCCTTTTTGCCCGTTTTTAAACCATTAGGGCATAAAAAAAGCCCTGTTGAAACAGGGCTTTGCACTTTAAAAGTAACACCCATGAAAAACGAGTTATAATAATTTCTTTGTTTTGATTTGACGATTTTTACCAGTGATCATTGTGCGTATTACCATTTTTTGTTTCGCCCCACAATATGCGGGAGTGGTTAACGCCCGATTGTTTAATTGTTAGGTGCACTGGCATCGATCCAGCAGGTAATAATGGCTTTTTGTTGTGCAGAAAAAGTTGCGTCCTGTGGCATTGCTCCACTTGCAACTACTTCCCGGATTTTTACCCGCACATTGGAAATCTGTGTATAATTGGTAAGGGCGCCCGGGCCATTGGTGCTTCCGCTTGCATGGCAATCTGGTTTTGCACAACTCGATCTCATTAAAGGAAGTACTGTACCTGAAAACGTTGTCGTAATGGTGCTGCAATCGACAGTTTGGGGACTTTCATTTTCGCTGTCTTTTTTACAGGCATTAACCAGTATTACTATTAATACGATACAAGTTACCAGGCTGAACATTTTCTTCATACAAGGAGGTTTTATTGGAAATTAATTGTTCCATTCATCTTCTTTTACGATACAACGGGTAAATAGGTTGCCGGATTGGTAGCGTTGTACTATCGAAAAGAAGATTTTGAAGCTAATCTATAGTAACCTCACTGTATAAACAAAATTGCTATGACCTAAAATTAGGTCCTATATTAATAGTTGCAATAATGTTATAGACGAAACCGGCAAATGTATCGAGGAAATGCCCTAATTGATGTCAATTTTTCTTCCAGGTGTTGATGAAATTAACGTAACTATCGCTGATGGGCAATTCAACACCAGCGGCTAATTGTACTTTTCGATTTTGAATGGCATTTACTTTTGCTACAGATACAATATAACTGCGATGTATTCTTTGAAATTTATCAGCAGGCAATTTATCCAACACTTTTTTCATCGACATCAGGGTTAATATTGGCTTTGCCCCCGCTATATGTATTTTTATATAATCTTCAAGGCTCTCGATATATTCAATATCACTCAACTGTATTTTTACCAGTCTGTACTCTGAATGCACAAATAAACAGTCATTATCTTCCTGCGCAGGTGTGCTTTTGTACTTATAATAATCGATTGCTTTATGTACTGCCCTGGTAAACCGGTCGATATTGATAGGCTTTAGCAGGTAATCCACCGCATCCAGTTCAAACCCTTCGATGGCAAATTGTTTATGCGCTGTGGTGAAGATGATCAGTGGCTTTTCTTGCAAAGAGCGTACCAGATCAATACCCGAAATATCGGGCATATTGATATCAATAAACAGCAGATCCACCTTTGTTTGGCGTAATAATTCTACGGCAGAGATGGCATCATCAAACGTATGCATAAGCTTTAGCTGAGGAAAACGCGAAATATATTCCTGTAATAGCTCCAATGCCAAAGGCTCATCATCAATAGCAACACATTTCAATTGCATAACGAAACAGTTTAGGCGAGTAAGATCAATTCTACGGAAAAGAAACCGTTTTCGTTGGTAATATTCAATAAATGTTTATTAGGATACAAATGCTCAAGTCTTTTTTTAGCATTGGCAATGCCAATACCTGTGCGTTGTGGCGTGCCGGCCGGCTTGAAGATCTTATTGTGACAGTAAAAAGTAATGCTTCGTTCATCGGCCACCAATTGAATGGTGATTGTAGCGTTTTCGTGATTGCTGATCCCATACTTAAATACATTCTCCACAAATGTGATCAGTAGTAAAGGTATAATGGTTTTATTTTCCAGTTTGCCTTTTACCGTAAAATCAACAAATACCTTTTTGCTCAATCGCAGGCGCTGCAGCTCAATAAAATCGTTGATACAATCCACTTCCAGCTGCAACGGAACAAAATGTTGCGATACATCATCCGTTACATACCGCATTATATTTGACAGCTTCATAATGCTGTCGGCTGTTTTTTCATTTTTGGTATAAGCAAGTGTGTAAATATTGTTCAATGTATTGAATAAGAAATGCGGGTTGATCTGCGCTTTTAAAAATGATAGTTCTGCCTGAGCTTTGTCTGCCTCGGCACGGGCAACCAGTTGTAGCGATGTGCGCCATTGCCTGGTAACCTGTAAGGCCATACCCAGTGCAATGGTCATAATGTATAAAAATATACTTACAATATCAATGCGCATTGACCTGGGTCCGGGTCCATGTGGCGGTCCGTTACCCGGCTCATCATATACCCCGTGGTCGTTCATGAACATATCTGAAGGTGGCGGTGTGGGGTTTGGCTGGTGGTGTTGCAAAAGCATTTCAAATGGCCTGCCATAAGAAACAAGGGCAAACAATGCCAGCACAATAGCGATATAGAATAAATATTTTCTTTTAAAGTAAAACTGAGGTATCAGTACATAAGAATTCAGGTAAAAAATGAGGATATAGGTAAGGCAAAACACCCAATAGCCGATCGAAAACAAGATTGAGCCAATACCCTCAGTTCCGGTTTGGCCGCTCATGAAAAGCAGGGGCAGGGTCAAAAAGGTCAACCCCGCAAATAGGTGAATAAATATGTCAGATATCCTTGAATAAGGCATTGTACAAAGAAATAAAGCTGAAATTACATATTCTTCATTGTATCGGCAGGTGAACTGAATGTATAGACGGGGAGTAGAACCGTATGGTGGCAAACAGGCGTTATGATCGATCGGAATGCCGGGCACTGATACCTATCAAGATTGACCCACCTATTATCATATAATTTTCTATTAAGGTATATAGTCAAAAATTGTTGATTTTAAACGAATTAGTGATTGACTATGCTGGCGCTTTCCCCGAATTCTGTAGCCTTTCCTCCGAATTTTATAAATCTGGTTCCAAAAAAACGGTATATTTTTACAACGGCATGAAAAAGTTCCTTGTTTCCATATTAGCCATTTTTTACCTGGGCACCTCGGTTGGCGCCACGGTAAACCTGCATTACTGCATGGGCCGGCTGGTAAACTGGGACCTTTCCATAAAAAAAACACATACCTGTGGCAAGTGCGGCATGGAAAAGGTGAAAACCAAAAAGAATGGCTGCTGCGAAGATAAATACCAGGTGCTACAGGTAGAGAAAGACCAAAAAGGGGAAAAACGGTACCAGCCCGAAACACCGGTTGGTATACCTGTTATTACCACATTTCCATCTTTTATAACTCCGGTCATTTCATCTATTCCTGAAGAATATCCCGTATCCAATGCGCCTCCGCGAAGTAGGGTACCCCTCCGTATTCGCTATTGCATTTTCCGTATCTGATTCTCTTCTTTATCTAAAGCCCGGCAATCTGTTGGGCCAGTGGCATTATTTACAAAACTGCCTCGATTCGTCTATTATAATATTCATCATTAAAATTTATAGGATATGAAAAAGCTACTGTTGCTGGCAATAGCCTGCTTTACGCTGCATGTTGGTTTTGCCCAGGATAAAAAAACTAAAACACCCAAAAGCAAGGATACAACAGCTATGCATAAAATGTATACCTGTCCCATGCATCCAACTGTGTTAAGCGATAAGCCGGGTAAATGTCCCGAATGCGGCATGGGGCTCGTTGAAAAAATAACGTATGTATGCCCTATGCATCCTGAAGTAGTATCTGATAAACCTGGCAAATGCCCCAAATGTGGTATGATGTTGAAAATAAAAGCTGACACCCCTAAGCATAAACATACAGATAGCACCCATAAAATGTAACCATACCTATTTGAAAAAAATATTAAAACAAAAAGCAATTCAAATGAAAAAGTTAGCTCTCGGGTTTTTGACAACCTTATCGGTTATTATGTTTTCGTGTGGCGATAACGCTTCTACAAAACAAACAGAAGAGAAATCATCCGCTGACCATGCTACGGCTGACAAAGCTGAGGTAAAAGTGGTGAAAGCATCTTTTACAAATGTAGATGCCGCGGTAGCCGCCTACATAAAAAAGATCACTGATAATTACCTGCTGATAAAAAACGCGCTTACCGGTGGAAAAGCAAATGAAGCCGGGGTCGCTGCTAAAAATATGTTTGAGGCCTTAAAGGGTTTTGATAAATCATTGCTCACTGCCGAACAGAAAAATCTATATGATAAGCAGGAAGGAGGTTTAAAAGAGAATGCCGAACATATTACAGCCAGCACGGGAGATATAGAACACCAGCGTGAGCATTTTGTTGCGTTGAGCGAAGGCATGTATGCATTGGTAAAAGCTTTTGGCGGCGGCAAAACGCTGTACCACGATCATTGTCCCATGGCGCAAGATGGCAAAGGCGCTATGTGGTTAAGCGAAATTAAAGAAATAAAAAATCCTTATTTCGGTGATAAGATGATGGAATGTGGTAGTGTGGAGGAAGAGATACAATAGACAATATTGAATATTGAATTTTAAATGTAGAATGATGAGAATGCAATTCAAAATGATGAACCGGGAATGAAAAGCAAAAACAATTCTACATTCAAAATTTAATATTGATCATTTAATATTCAACCATGATTTCATCATTAATAACCTGGTCGTTAAAAAACCGGTACATCGTATTGGCGATGGCAGCAGCGTTGCTGGTGTGGGGGTTTATCAATGTACAGAAGAATCCCATTGACGCCATTCCCGATCTGTCAGAAAATCAGGTGATCGTTTTCACCGAATGGATGGGCCGCAGTCCGCAAATTATTGAAGACCAGGTTACTTATCCCCTGGTAAGCAACCTGCAGGGAATTCCCAAAGTGAAAAACGTGCGGGCCACCTCTATGTTCGGGATGAGTTTTGTGTACGTGATCTTCGAAGATAATACCGACATCTATTGGGCGCGTACCCGGGTGCTGGAACGCCTCAATTATGCACAGCGTTTGTTGCCCGAAGATATTACCCCAACATTAGGACCCGATGGTACCGGTGTGGGACATGTTTTCTGGTATACCCTCGATGCCAAACAAATGGACCTCGGTGAACAACGGGCTTTACAGGACTGGTACATTAAACTGGCGCTGCAAACCGTGCCCGGTGTGGCCGAAGTGTCATCGTTTGGAGGATTTGAAAAACAATATCAACTCGTGCTCGATCCGGTTAAGCTGCAGTTTTACAATGTTTCGCTGATGGAGGTGATGAACAAAGTAAAAGCATCCAATAATGATGTAGGTGGGCGCAAGTTTGAAATGAGCGATATGGCTTATATCATCCGGGGACTGGGGTATATTAAAAACAAGGAAGACCTGGAAAGCATTGCGGTTGGGAACTACAATGGAATTCCTGTTCGGGTAAAAGACATAGGCGTTGTTCAAATGGGCGGCGATCTGCGGTTGGGCATTTTTGATGAAAACGGACAGGGCGAAGTAGTAGGCGGTATTGTGGTGATGCGGTATGGGGAGAACGCCGATAAAGTGATCACTGGGGTAAAAGAGAAAATGAAAGAAGTGGTGAAAGGATTACCCAATGGGGTAACCTTTAAAACAGGATACGATCGCAGTGAACTGATACAGGCTGCCATCGGGAATGTAAAGAACAAGCTTATAGAAGAAATGGCGGTGGTTTGTGTGATCGTTATCATTTTCCTGTTTCACTGGCGCAGCGCCTTAAGTATTATTATACAAATACCCATCACTATTGCCGTAAGTTTTATTTTATTAAATGCCATCGGGCTCTCCTCAAACATTATGTCGTTAACCGGCATTGCACTGGCAATCGGGGTTATTGTTGACAACGGCATTATTATGAGTGAGAACGCATATCGCCACCTGGCCGAATACCAGCAACAGCAAAGCGAAAAATCATGATCCAATGACGAAACTATTTAACAACATACGCGGAAAGGATAAATACCGGATCCCAGAGCTGGTGCGCATACAGATTATAGAAAAAGCCTGTAAGCAGGTGTCGCGGGGCGTATTCTTTTCAACCATTATTATCATCACGTCGTTTTTACCGGTGTTCTTACTAACCGGGCAGGAAGGAAAATTGTTTCACCCGCTGGCCTACACCAAAACCTTTATCATGGTGGTAGATGCCCTGTTGGTAGTGACACTGGCGCCTGTATTGATCTCCTTCTTTATGAAGGGGCGCTTCAGGCCTGAGACCGCCAACCCGGTGAACCGGCTGTTGGAACGGATATATGAACCTGTAATACGGGCATGCGTTAAATGGCGTAAAACAACGATTGCGGTGAATATTATCGCGCTGGCTATTAGTATTCCCCTCCTGCTGAGTTTGGGCCGTGAATTTATGCCGCCGCTCGATGAAGGGTCTTTGTTGTTTATGCCTGTTACGCTGCCCGATGTATCGAACAGCGAAGTAAAACGCATATTACAGGTGCAGGACAAGATCATTAAAACCGTTCCGGAAGTAAAAAATGTATTGGGAAAAGCAGGCCGCGCCAATACCGCAACCGATAATTCCCCCATCAGCATGATTGAAACCATCATACTGCTGAAACCACAGGCGGAATGGCGACCAGGAATCACCAAGAACGATATCATCAATGAATTGAATAGCAAACTGCAGATACCTGGTGTAACCAACGGCTGGACGCAACCCATCATCAACCGCATTAATATGCTGTCTACTGGTATTCGTACCGATGTAGGGGTAAAAGTATATGGGCAAAACCTGGATACCATTTATGCATTTGCGCAAACCATCAAAAGACAACTGGAAGGAATCGATGGCATTAAAGACCTGTATGTTGAACCAATTACCGGCGGAAAGTATATCGACATTCATATTAAACGCGATGAGATCAGCCGGTATGGATTAAGCATTGATGATGTAAACCGCGTCATTGAAATTGCTTTAGGTGGTATGAAGTTGACCACAACCGTGGAAGGGCGGCAACGTTTCAGTGTAAATGCCCGCTTTGGCCAGGACTTTCGGAATAACCTTACGTCATTAAAGCGGTTGCAGGTGCAAACGATGAATTATGGTCCGGTTCCTTTGGAAGCAGTGGCCGATGTAGCCATTGCGGAAGGTCCGCCAATGATCAATTCAGAAAATGCAATGTTACGCGGTACGGTATTGTTCAATGTGCGGGAAAGAGACCTGGGAAGCACGGTAACCGAAGCCCGCGAAAAGCTGAATGCCATGATCGGCAAATTACCAAAAGGCTATTACCTGGAATGGAGCGGTCAATACGAAAACCTGATCCGTAGCGAGCGCACTTTAAAGATGATCTTGCCGGTTGTATTACTTGTTATATTTATCTCCATGTATTTCGCTTTTAATTCTGCGCGTGAAGCATTCCTTAGCTTAATAACCATTCCGTTTGCATTGATCGGTGGCGCTTATATGATCTACGTCTGGGATGTGAATTTATCTGTTGCTGTTGCCGTTGGGTTTATCGCCTTGTTTGGTCTGGCGGTTGAAACCGGTATTGTGATGGTGATCTATTTGAACGATGCCATGCAGCAGCTGGTTGCCAAAAAAGGTAACTCCAGGGAGACCATCACCCGGGATGACCTGCGGGAATATGTAATTGCCGGCGCGGCCAAAAGACTGCGACCCAAAATAATGACCGTGTGTGTTTCTCTTTTTGCGCTGGTGCCCATATTATGGAGTCATGGTGTTGGCAGTGATGTTATGAAACCGATCGTGTTGCCAATGGTAGGCGGTGTGCTTACTTCCGCAACACATATTTTATTAGTTACCCCGCTGATATTTTTGATGGCCAAAGAGTATG
>DASUVL010001072.1:0-4373 GCA_036379015.1 Niastella sp. | reverse complement strand
AAAAGCCAGGAAAGATCCCCTGACCGATGTGGTGATTACGGGTTATCAACAGATCAAAAAAGAAAGCTATACAGGTAACGCGGTTACGGTATCAGGAGAAGACCTGCGGCGCATTAATCCGGTTAATCTGATGCAGAGCATTCAGGCATTTGATCCTACTTTCAAGGTAGCCAATAATAATTTACTGGGTTCCAATCCCAATGCCCTGCCCAGGGTGAATGTAAGGGGTTCTACCTCCTTACCTACAGGAACCGGTGGAATGCTTACCCGCAACAATCTCGCAGGCAATGTAAACCTGCCCACTTTTATACTGGATGGTTATGAAGTGAGCCTTGAAAAAGTGTATGATCTGGATATGAACCGCGTTCAATCGATCACGTTGCTAAAAGATGCAGCCGCTACAGCTGTATATGGTTCACGCGCAGCGAATGGCGTACTGGTGATCACTACCAAAGCGCCACAGGAAGGCAAACTGCAACTTTCCTATAGTTCTGACCTTACCGTTTCCGGGCCCGACCTCACAGATTACCATGTATTGAATGCTCCTGAAAAACTGGAGTATGAACGACTGGCTGGTCTTTACCAGGCTGTTGGCGAGCGTTCAGCCAATGAACAGGAAGAATTGTACTATGGTAAACTGGCCAATGTAATAGGGGGAGTAAATACATACTGGTTATCGCAGCCATTAAAAACATCATTTGCGCAAAAGCATTCGCTATATATTGAAGGAGGCAATGCAACCATACGCTATGGTATAGATCTGCGGTATCAAACCCAGCCCGGTGTAATGAAAGGTTCGGGTCGTGATCGTTATGGTATAGGTTCTGTACTTTCCTATGCGCCCAGTAAAAAATTCATCTTCAAAAATACCCTCACTGTTACGCAGGTTAACAGCAACGAGTCGCCCTATGGTAATTTCATCGATTATGTACGGATGAACCCTTACTATCCTAAAAACGACTCCAATGGTCATCTCCTTCAGGCGGTAGACAGCTGGCTGATAGATACCAGGGCGAATACCGGTAATCAATATGTTACCAGGAATGTGCTGAACCCAATGTATAACGGTTCGCTAAGCAATTTCAATACAACAAAATATACTGAGTTAATTGAGGCATTCTCGGCTGACTGGGGAATAATCAAGGATCTGCGATTGCGCACCCTTGTAAGCTTAACCAAACGCAAGTATAATTCAGATAATTTTCTGTCGCCGCTCAGCAATGAATTTTATAGTTATGATCCCAGCCGCCTGAAAGAAAAGGGTAGTTATGAATATAGCACCACCGACGAATCAATATTCGACGGGAATTTTACCCTGAACTACAACAAGCAATTAGGCGATCATAATGTTAACCTGGCAGTAGGGGCAAACATGCGCACTTCCAGCAGTGATATGAAATATCTGAAAGCAGTTGGTTTTTCGAACGACCGGTTTACCAACATCGCTTTTGCCAACAGTTATGCCCTGAACAGTGCCCCCAAAGGAGATTATCAACTCGAAAGATTGTTCGGTTCTTTTCTGTCTGCAAACTATTCATACCGGAATAAATACATGGCCGATGTCTCTGCCAGGTTAGATGGTTCTTCAAAATTCGGCAGTGAAAACAAAGTAGCGCCTTTTTGGGCTTTCGGTATTGGCTGGAATGTTCATAGAGAAGATTTTCTATTGAACAGCCCTATAAGCACACTTAAGCTGAGGGCAAGCACTGGGGTTACCGGTGCCGTGTCATTTCCGGCTTACCAATCAAAAACAACCTATGATTATTATACCGGTAACTGGTATTCAACCGGGTTAGGGGCAGTGGTGAACACATACGGCAACGAATCGTTGCAATGGCAAAAAACGGATAACTATGATGTAGGCGTTGACCTTGGCATTTTCAACGACAGGCTATTCATCAGCGCAAGATATTATCAAAAACTCACGCATGGTTTACTGGCCGATATAATACTACCTCCTTCCACCGGTTTCAGTTCTTACAAAGAGAACCTGGGTGATATGAGGAACACCGGTTATGAATTGAGCCTGAAAGCTACAGCATTTCAAAAGGGTGACTGGACCGTAAGTTTTACCGCCAATCTCACCCGGAACGAAAACAAGATACTTAAGATATCCAATTCATTGAAAACATACAATGATAAGGCCGACCAGGAACAGCAAACAAACCCTGACTATAAAGGATTACCCATATTACGTTTCAAGGAGGATGAGTCGCTGAATACCATTTATGCAGTTCGTTCGCTGGGTATCGATCCGGAAAATGGTAAAGAAGTGTATGTTAAAAAAGATGGTACGCTAACCTATATCTGGAATGTAAGGGACATTATACCAGTTGGTGACAATACGCCCCTTGCTTATGGTTATATAGGAACGAATGTTTCTTACAAACGCTTTATGCTGAATCTCAGCTTCTATACCCAATTTGGAGGAAAGGATTTTAATCAAACCCTGGTTGACCGGGTTGAGAATGCTGATCCCCGGTTTAATGTAGACAGCAGGGTACTGGCAGACAGGTGGAAAAAACCGGGAGATAAAGCCCAGTTTAAAAACATAGCAGAACTTGGACAAACGCTGGTTTCTGACAGGTTTGTGCAAAAAGACAATGTGCTGGAACTGCAATCGCTGTACCTGTCGTACGATTTTACAAAACAGGTTTACAGTAAACTCGCTATGAATAACCTGCGGGTTGCATTTACCATGAATGATGGCTGGCGTTGGTCTTCCATGAAGGTTGAACGGGGAATAGATTATCCCTTTGCCAGAAGTTTCACATTTTCAATTCAAACAAGCTTTTAAATCTGGGATATGAAATGTCCATTTCAAATTTTTTATTATTATCCAACGGCAATGAAAAATTTGGAATGGTAAATTCCCCGTCCGACCGGTCATCCGGGCGGGCATCCGGTTAAAAGGCAATAAAAAAATAATGGATGAAAAATATTATTTGGTTCACGATCGTAGTGCTGACATTATCGTCGTGTAAAAAGTGGCTGGATGTAAATCCCGTATCGCAGGTGCCGGAGTCGGATCTTTTTAATACAGCAGAGGGATTTGAGGAAAGTCTGAACGGGATCTATACACGATGTTCCAAAAAGGAGTTATATGGATATGAACTTACCTGTGGGTTTCCTGAAGTGCTGGCGCAGAATTATAGCTTTCCTGAAGCTGATGATCACCAGCTTTATATACAGACTTCTAAATACAATTATAAAGACAGGGATTTCATGGTAAGAAAAGATACGGCCTGGATCGGTTTATACCATGCCATCGTTAACTGTAACCTGTTACTCAAAAATCTGGAAACCCGTAAAGAGATCCTGTCGCCCGACCGTTGGGCTTTGATCAAAGCCGAAGCGTTGGCATTGAGAGGTTTTTTACATTTCGATGTGCTACGCTTATTTGCGCCTTCGTTCAAAAGCAATCCGGCAGCCAAAACCATTCCATATGTAGCTGATTTTTCAAACCAGGTTACACCTGCATCAACCGTCACAGAAGTGCTCACGAAGATTGCGGAAGACCTGTCACAGGCAAAAGAGCTGATACGGCCCGTTGATCCAATACTTACGGCTGCTTATGTGCCTGGTTACCCTACCGATACTATACCTGTAGAAGAACAGGCAAACACCCTGTTTATGCAAAACAGAAGGCACCGGATGAATTATTACGCTATTTGCGCCGAACTGGCCCGGGTGAATTTATATATGGAAAAAACGAATGAAGCTTTGAATAATGCCCTCGAAGTGATCAATTCAAATAAGTTTCCTTTTACTGATGTAGATGATTTTACAGATACTGATGCAAAGGAGAAAGACCGGATATTATACAAAGAATTGTTGTTTGGCTGGTATATCCCCGCAATGGCCGATACACTAAAAAACCGTTTTAACGTGGGCCGTAGAAGCTTGTTCATAGAACAAAATGCAGGTAATGTTATGTATGAGACAACCGGTGCAGGTGGTGATGACCGGCGGTTCAAGGAATGGTTCAGGCCTGTGAGTGGTGCTGCTCCTTACGATTGGTTCGAATTGCAAAAATATTTGCGTGACAATGAATTGAACCGGCATTACCTGATGGCGCCAGCCATAAGGCTTAGCGAAGTGTATTACATCGCGGCTGAATGCATGTACGATATCGATCCGGCCAAAGCGGTTACTTTGTTAAAAACGGTACGGCTTAACCGGGGAATTACCCGTGATATGGTGGTGGCCACCAAAGAAGATTTTATGAGGGAGCTGATAAAGGAAGCACGTAAGGATTTTTTTGGAGAAGGGCAGATATTATATATGTACAAACGGCTGAACAGGGCAATTGATGTGCCGTTGCGTGGAAGCATACCTGCATCTGACAACGTTTTTGTGATGCCTTTGCCTGA
>DASUVL010001071.1:0-5655 GCA_036379015.1 Niastella sp. | reverse complement strand
ATTGTCCTGCCCCGGCTCACCAGTTGTTTGATAGGCAATAACACCTGCCAAACGCCCTGCCAAAGCCGTTGTGAGGTTACTGGATGGAACTTTTAGATCTGATGGACTGATGGTAGTAACGGAACCAATTATATCCCGCTTCTTTTGTTTACCAAAAGCCACTACCACTACATCATTTAATGAGTTGGAAGCCCGCTTCATTAATACATCTATCACTTCCCTACCTTTTACTGGAATTTCCTGGTTGTCGAAACCAACCATTGAAAATACCAGCACAGTCTTGTCATCGGGAACCGTTAAAATATATTTTCCATTCATATCGGTAGTTGTTCCGATATTGGGTTTGCTTTTAACGGATACCGACACCCCGGGTAATGCACCGGAGGAATCGGAAACCATTCCCCTGATTTCATTATTTACATGGCTGACGGAAGCGACAAGGAAAGAAGGAGCGGCTACAGGTTGTGTAAATGTTGTATAGCTTACGGGCTGTTGAGCGTAAATGCCGTATACGTTGATGAATAAGCAGCAAAGCGCTGCTATCCACCTGGTTGAGGCGGGGCAAGTTAGTTTCATAATCGTTAGTTTGGCAGCAGTCTTTAAACTAAATCCAAATTACATTAACCAACCCTAACCGGCATCCTTATATTAGCATTGTATTAAACAATTTTAACACTAATCATTACAGTCAGGTTTTTCAGTGCACTCCCTTCACTTCCCGTTTGTTTATCTCAACAAATATTTCCATTACCATCATAAAACGCTGACGATCTTTAGACAACGGATCATTTTTAGAAGAATACATGTTTATGCGTAGCAGTTTCCATGCAATTTCTTATTTATTGAAAATGGAACAACAGAACCGTATGCAACGTGTTACATCGCACGTTTCATAACACCTGTAACCCAGGCCTTTAAAACAATCCATTTACCAGTTTACGTCCTATGAAAGTTATAGTGTGGCTGCTTCTGTTCATTGTGCCCTGCAGTTGTTTTGTTGCCTTTTCACAACAGCAACAAATTCGGTTTGAACACATTGGCATAAACGATGGGCTTTCTCAAAGTAATGTGATCTGCATATTACAGGACAGCAGGGGTTTTATGTGGTTTGGCACAAAGGATGGAATAAACTCCTACGACGGCTACCGGTTCACCGTATATAAAAACAACGCAACCGACACCAATAGCCTCAGTCATAATTTTATCAAAAGCATTGCCGAGGATGATAAAGGCAACATTTGGATAGGAACTTATGGCGGTGGTGTAGACCGGTTGGATAAAAACAGAAAAAAATTTACCCATTACAGGCATAACCCGAACAACGCCAACAGCATCGGTGATAATTTCATTAACTCGTTGCTGTTCGACAGGGATGGCAATTTGTGGATCGGCACGCAAACCGGCGGTTTGAATAAGCTAAACCCCAACACCAACCAGGTAACGAAGTATGTATTCAACAAAAACGACCCCCACAGCGTAAGCGATAATTTTATTACAAGTATCTTTGAAGATAGCCGCCATCGTTTGTGGGTAGGCACCCTGCGCAGCGGGTTAAACCTTTTTGATAAAACCACCGGTGTTTTTACCCGGTTCGGGTATAACCCCAAAGACAGCACCTCTTTACCGAGCAATACGGTTTGTAGAATTTTTGAAGATAGTCAGCACCGTTTATGGGTTGGTACCCTCGGCGGTGGGTTGGCGGTGATGGAAAATAACCAAACCGGATTTCGCCACTTTAAAAACAACCCTGCCAATAGCAACAGCTTACCTATTAACGTGGTATTTGCCCTTGCAGAAGATGATGCGCGCAATATTTGGGTAGGAACAGAGAACGGCGGGTTGAGTATCCTCAACCCCAAAACCGGCAATTTCACCAACTACACCCAGGACGATATTGATGACCGCACCCTTACCAATAACTCTATTTATTCCGTTTACAAAGACAAGCAGGGCAATATGTGGGTAGGCACATACAACGGTGGTATTAATTTATATAATAAAGGATTTAACAAATTCGCGCATTTCCGGCACAACAGTTTGCCCAATAGCCTTAGCCATAACAAATTGCTTGGCATGTGTGAAGGCGCCGATGGCGATATCTGGCTGGGAACCGATGGCGGCGGGTTAAACCGGTTTAACCCGCATACAAAACAAATCAAACGGTATACACATCAAAAAGGAAACGCCAACAGTATTTGCGGGGATGTTATTATTAGTCTGTACGGCGACAATGATCACAATATCTGGATGGGCACTTACGGAGAAGGCGTAACCGTGTTCAATACGAAGAAGAATACCTACAAACAGGTAAAGCATGAAACGGCCATCGCCAATAGCCTCTGCGGAAATAATGTATGCGCCATTTTACAGGATGCGGATAAAGACATGTGGTTTGGTACCTATGGCCATGGAATAGATAAATACAATATCAAAACTGGCATTTTTACCAATTACCGCTACGATAGCACAAACAAGAACAGTCTCAGCAATGACCGCATAGTAGACATTCTGCAGGATAGCAGGGGCTATCTCTGGATCGGCACTTTTGAAGGCGGTATTAACCGGTTAGACAAGAAAACGGGCGTCTTTATCCGTTATTTGCACAATGATCAGAACAATAGTATCAGCAGCGATCAAATCACACACATTTATGAAGATAAACAGCAGCATATCTGGATCGGTACGCACTTCGGCCTGAACTGTTATAATATAGTCACCAACCGGTTCACTGTTTATACAATGCGGGATGGACTGCCCGGCAATATTATTTATGGGATAACCGAAGACAGTAAAGGCAACTTATGGCTCAGCACCAATAATGGCATCTGCCAGTTTAACCCGGCCACTAAAGCCTGCAAAAAGTTTTCTGTTGCCGATGGGTTGCAATCAAATGAATTCACCGGAAAGTCGGCGTTGAAAAGCCGATCGGGTTATATGTATTATGGCGGGGTGAATGGTTTTAATGCATTTTTCCCTGACAGCATTCAACCGGAAGTATTTGAAACACCGGTCATTTTCACCGGTTTCCAGATCTTTAATAAAGAAGTGCCCGTTGCAGATCAGGACAACCCGCACTCACCGCTCACCCAATCTATAAGCGAAACAAAAAAAATTGTACTGCCTTACAACAGCTCTGTTATCTCGTTCGATTTTGTTTCCCTGAATTATACCAGTAAAGAGAAAAAAAAATATGCTTACCGGTTAGTTGGATTCGATAAAGACTGGAACAATATAGGTACCCGGCGTTCGGCCACGTACACCAACCTGGATCCGGGGAAGTATCTGCTGGAAGTAAAAGGATTGAATAGTGAAGGCGAATGGAACACCCATGCCACCTCCCTTCAGCTTATTATTTTACCGCCGTTCTGGTTAACCCTTTGGTTCAAATTGATAACCGGCATCAGCATTATTGCGGCCATTCTATTAATTTACCGCTACCGGGTTCGCCGGATTGAAGCACACAATACAGTACTGGAAATACTGGTACAGGAACGCACCTACCAGCTGGCACAATCCATAGATGAAGAGCGCAGTGCGCGGGAAGATGCAGAGCGGGCCCGTGCCGAGGCGGAGCAGGCCACTAAAGCCAAGAGTGTATTCCTGGCAACCATGAGCCATGAAATACGTACGCCCATGAACGGGGTAATTGGCATGGCATCCCTGCTGGCACAAACCTCCCTCAACGAAGAACAACGCTCTTATACCGAAACCATTCAAACCTGTGGTGAGAACCTGCTCACAGTGATCAATGATATCCTTGATTTTTCCAAGATCGAGTCTGGCAAAATGGAGCTTGAAGAAAAAGAATATGATCTGCGTACCTGTATTGAGGAAGTGCTCGACATGTTCGCGCCCAAAGCAGCGCAAATAGGACTTGACCTGGTGTACCAGATCGAATGTAATGTTCCGTACCGGATAACCGGCGACAGTACGCGGTTGAAGCAAATATTGATCAACCTGGTAGGCAATGCCATTAAATTCACCCAAACGGGCGAAGTATTTGTGCGCGTATACCTGATGAAATTCCATAAAGACAATACCGTACAGTTAGGATTCGAGGTTCGGGATACAGGCATTGGCATACCGGAAGATAAACTCGAACGGTTGTTCAAAGCTTTCTCACAGGTTGACTCATCTACTACCCGCAAATACGGCGGCACCGGTTTAGGACTTGTCATTTGCGAAAAGCTCATCCGGCTGATGGGTGGTTATATTGAAGTAGAGAGTAAACCAGGCAGAGGTTCTGTTTTTGCCTTTACCATTACTACCATGGCCGCCAGTCGGGAAATACCCGATGAAGCTTTTGTCAATATCGGTGATATAGCCGGCAAGCGTATATTGGTAATAGATGACAATGCCACCAACAGGAAGATCCTTAAAATGCAATTGGAAGAATGGAAACTGCTACCTGCCCTGGCGGCGTCGGGCAGGCAGGCGTTGGAAATGCTGGCCAGCGGTCAGGAGTTTGACCTGGTACTCACCGATATGCACATGCCCGAAATGCCGGGGATTGAGTTAGCCAGGCAGCTACGCAGCAACTATCCCAGGCTTCCTTTGATATTGTTGAGTTCTGTGGGCGATGATCTGAGCAAAGAGCACCGCGACCTGTTCACCTTTGTATTGACAAAACCTATTAAACAACAAGTATTATGCAAATACATCCTGAGCTGCTTTAGCAATGCCCCGAATGTGGTGGCGGAAAAAGAAACCGCTAAACAGCATTTACTACAGGCCGGGTTTGCTGAACAATATCCGTTGCAACTATTACTAGCGGAAGACAATCTTTTTAACCAGGCGGTAGCCACGGCTATTTTGAATAAACTGGGCTATCAATTTGATATAGCCGAAAACGGCGAAGAGGTGTTACAAAAGATGCAGCAAAAAACATATGATGTCATATTGATGGACGTTCAAATGCCGGAAATGGATGGATTGGAAGCTACGCGCATCATCAGGGAAACCTATACTACGCAGCCGCCAGTGATCATTGCCATGACCGCCAATGCGATGCAGGAAGACAAAGAGGAATGCCTGCGCGCCGGTATGAATGATTATTTAAGCAAACCGGTAAGTCCTGATGACCTGGTTATGATATTGAAAAAATGGGCGACCCGCACCATACAATTACTGCAGGACAGGGCGTAGAAAAGCTGAAATACTGCTTCACGCTACACGCTGCACGCCATTACAGGCGAAAGCGGACCTCGTTGCTTCCATGCCTTGATTCTTCACTTCAACATTCGACATTCAATATTCAACATTGTATTTCCCTTCTTCATTTTTCATTCCTCATTTCACATTCTTCATTTCAATATAAAGGGCCATCTTTCGATGGCCCACTTATACCCCTCCGGGCTACTAATCATTTTTGGACATGGGAGGAGTCTTTTTTCTTTGCCCGCCGTCCCCCGCCTCGTTGGGTCGCTGAAGCTTTAGACACTTGCGCCAGGACTTCAACGGTGGAGCAAGGCGATGTGCGAAGAACAAGGCATGAACGAATAGGATAACCGGTTTACATGTCTACATGGGAAATCCGGTCAAGGTTTTTTTTTACCCCTCTTGTCATTACCGAAATGTTGCGTGTGCGCTAACAAAAAAATCGTCTTATAATCTACATCCAACAGATCACTGATCTTGTATAACTCAGCTAACGTA
>DASUVL010001070.1:0-6861 GCA_036379015.1 Niastella sp. | reverse complement strand
CTATTTTCTTATCAGCTTCTGTACTTCCCTGCCACGAAAAACCCCAGCTATCGCCCCAACTCTCTGTCATAGGGGCACTTGTTTGCGCTACGGCTGTTGCGGCGCCACTTTTTAGTAGTTCATCTTTTATGAGTTCATAATTTTTCCCAGCATCACCAAACTCAAGCATAAAAGCGAGATTGCTTCTTGAGTAACCTGCATCCCGGTTTTGTGCATAGTTGATCTGGTTTTGTATAATGATGGTACTAATGATCAAAGTAATGGCAAAGGTAAACTGCAACACCACCAATACTTTGCGTGGCGTAACAACCGTATTTGATAATTTGAAGGTCCCTTTTAATACTTTTACAGGCTTGAATGACGAGAGGTAAAAAGCGGGATAAATCCCCGCCAATAATCCGGTTAGCAACACAAAGAGTATTGCGAACATCCAATAATTCAGGTTATTAAAATCTATGAAGAGTTTGGTTTCAATCAACTTGTTGTAAGACGGCAGAATAAGTTGCACTATAAGTATAGCAAGACTACCTGCAATAAATGCAAGCATTATACTTTCCCCAATAAATTGTGCAACCAATGAACTCTTTTGCGCACCAGCTACTTTACGAATACCCACCTCCTTTCCACGCTTTTCACTGCGTGCCGTACTAAGGTTCACAAAGTTGATGCAAGCGATGATCAGGATCAACAGGGCAATAATGCCAAAAAGTTTTACTTTCTCTATTCTGCCTGCAACAAAATTTCCATTTTCTGATTTTCCATACAACCATCTGTCGCCAAAGGGTTGGGTAAAAACCTGCGTGGTAAATGTCTCGTTGGGTCCAGAATGTTTTATGGTTATGTTTTTGATCTTCGCATCAAATGCTGCCTGAGAAACACCGGGTTTCAATAAAATAAAAGTATAGTTGTTGTTGTTTCCCCAGTTACCTTCACCCGACTCATTCGTGATAGTATAAGACCAGGGCAAAAGGTATTCAAATTTGAAGATCGTGTTGTTTGGGAGGTCTTTCAATACGCCGGTTACGGTAAAATTATCAACACTGTCTATACGCACCGTTTTTCCCATGGCGTCTTCGTTGCCGAATAATTTTATGGCCAGTTGTTTTGTAAGTACAATGCTATTAATATCATTCAATGCGGTGTTAGCATTTCCCTCGAGCAAAGGAAAACTAAACATGTTCAAAAAACCGGTATCCACAAAATCACCATGTAGACTAAAACGTTTGTCGCCCGCAGTAAGCAAAAAGTTGGCGCCATAATCATTCACTCTCACGACATCTTCTACATCAGGAAAATCCTTTTTCATGGCAGGTCCCAGGGGTTTGGGAGTGGTGCGCCATGCCACCATTTTGCCACTTACTATATCGCGGTTATTTGCAGTGTACAGGCGGTCAATTTTGGCATGAAACCTATCATGACTCATTTCATTTTGTATCCACAATAAAATAAGGATGGCACTGGCCATGCCTATGGTGAGTCCCAATATGTTTATCGAGCTGTAAAATTTACTCCTCATCAATCCACGCCACATGATCTTAAAATAGTTTCTAATCATGGTAATAAATTTTATATCCTGCAATACGCGGTACTGTTCGGAAACACGTGTGGTTCAGCCATAATCTAATCTCAAGCCTTATGCCAGTTCATGAAATCCTTTGCAGATAAGGGTTTTATAAAAAATGACTTTAAAAACTGTACGAAAATGAACATCTTACTGTACGAATCCGGTATGAAAAGGCATATGTAGGGGTGTCCCTACCCCTAACCTCTCCGGTACAAAATGGGGTTCAAACATTTATCCAACCTTTATGTTACATTTAGGTACGCGAAACACCAACCTGCCCTAATTCAACAATACACATTTCATAACAATAAATTATAAACCACATGAGTACATTCACAGTAAAAGACGGTACCGAAATCTATTACAAAGATTGGGGAACCGGGCAACCGATTTTTTTTCATCATGGATGGCCTTTATCTGGTGACGATTGGGATAACCAAATGATGTTCTTCCTAAATCAGGGCTTTAGAGTTATTGCACATGACCGAAGAGGGCATGGAAGATCTTCCCAAACTGCAGATGGACATGAAATGGATACCTACGCAGCTGATGTGGCTGAGCTAACCCAGGCGCTTGATCTAAAAAATGCGGTTCATATTGGACACTCAACCGGTGGCGGTGAAGTTATTCGGTATGTTGCAAAACATGGGAAAGGCCGAGTGGCTAAAGCGGTGCTTATAAGTGCGGTTACACCAATTATGGCACAAACCAAAAATAATCCGGAAGGCATTCCGCTATCTGTATTCGATGACATACGTACTGGTACCGCAACACAACGGCCCCAATTTTTTCAGGATTTTACCCTTGCATTTTATGGGTACAATCGTGAAGGAGCAAAAGTGTCGCAAGGTATTAGAGATAATTGGTGGCGCCAGGGAATGATGGGTGGAATTAAAGCGCATTACGATTGTATCAAGGCTTTTTCAGAAACAGATTTTACAGAAGACCTTAAAGCGGTGGATGTGCCTGTACTGGTATTGCATGGGGAGGATGACCAAATAGTTCCTTTCGCGCTCACCGCAGAAAAGGCTGTAAAGCTTTTAAAAAATGGAAAACTTATTTCATACCCGGGCTTTCCTCATGGAATGCCAACCACAGAAGCTACCACAATAAATAAGGACCTGTTAGCTTTTATTAAATCTTAATGAATAAAAACTACAAGTAAATAAAATATCATCTAAATCAAAAAAGCTGTCATCATTATTTGACAGCTTTTTTGATTTAAGTCAATTTCATATTCAGATAACCGTAAGTATTTTTATGTATTACCACCCGAATGGGTGTTTTAACGGGTATGTAATCACGCGTTATGACTACATAGCCAAACAATTTACCATGTAATATTAAAAGAAGTTATTACTTTTGCCCTCCAGATTATTGCAATTGCATCTGTATCAGACTTCCAATCTCCAATCTATTTTCTCATTAGTAGCAACTTTCCCCAACCTCTGTTACATATAGTTCAGCCTGTATGGTTATGGCTATTATTATCTACGGTAGTAATAACCATATACATCAATTCGCTATGAACAAACCTAACACCCTAACATAATATATATTTTAACCCTCTAAACCTTCAACGCAATGAAGAAGTTATTGTTGCTATTTATACTGGCATTCCCATGCCTGTTTAAAGCCTGGTCTCAAAACGAAAAAACCTCCATCGCCATCTTTCCATTTGCATCAACTACTGTTACGTACAAGGAATATGCAGCCGTTATACAGCAGCTTGTGGTGGAAATTCTAAGAAAAAAATCGAGCATCACGTTAATCGACCGTTCCAACGACAGTTTACAGGTAAAGGAACTGGATAAAACGTTAAGCGAACACTCCGTTAATGCCAGTGGCTCGGTAGAGCAGGGTAAGTTATTGGTTGGCGCCCAAATGATCGCAGGCACTCTTTCCAACATAAGCATAGAGGAAAAAACGACCACCGGAACCAACTCCTCGGGCAGCCCCACTATTCGTAAAAGCTATACCGCCAACCTCAACTTTGCCATGCAACTGAGCGATGTGGAAACCGGCAAAGTCATTAGCCATAAATTATTCGGTGTATCACAGGGTGGGCTGCTGTCATCCCTTGGACTGGATAATATATTATCGTCGGCAGATACAAAGGAGGAAGCCATCGCAAACGCCATCAAAAGTAGCCGCAAGCAGATCGTAAAGTGGTTTAATGAAATTTATCCGCCGGAAATAAACATCTTTAAAATTGAAGAACGCAACAAACATAACAAACCCGAAACGGTGCTCGTAACAGGAGTAGATGACTCATTCACAAAAGGCTCTCAATTCTATGTACACGAAATTGAAATGATTGACGCCGGTAATGGAAAAACGTTGAAGAGAATAAAGAAGATCGCCCGCCTTAAAATTAAAGAAATGCAGGGTGATATTACCATTTGCAAGGTTTCGGATGGAGAAGATATTCTGGAAGAAAAAATGAATAACAAAACCACCATGGTATTCACCGCCAACTAAACCTACATATGAAAAATACAATAGGTAGTCTCATTGCACTGCTCCTTATAGCAAGTCATGTTTGTGCGCAGAAAGCCAATACGGGCCTCTATCACGGATTTGTCAAATACGAGCCAGGCGCTGAACTGGGTATGATCAGCCTCTGCAGTTCGGGATTCGGAAAGAAAAAAGCCGACTGTATGAAAGACGCTTACAAAGAAGCCTTTAAGGCGCTCCTCTTCCAGGGCATCCCTGGCAGCCAGTACGAGTTTCCTTTGGTGCCCGACGGCAGCGATAAAAAAGAAGACCCGGCCATTAAAACGCTGTTAAATGAAGGGTATATGACCTTCGTATCAGAGAGCACAATAGTTACCGAAAACAAAAAAACAAAACGACACGACGGTGCTAAAGGACTTATGATCGTTCAAAAGATCACGGTAAATTATGAAGCCCTCAGAAAATATCTTGAACAAAACCAGATCATCAGAAAATTTGGAATATAATTTATGAAAAGTGCACTCTTATTCGTAATACATACCTTTTTATGCATTACGCTGCTTCAGGCGCAGGAAAATGCCACACAGCCTGCTGCCAAACAGGTACAACCAAAAATCATGGTAATACCGCGGGTAGCCGAAGGACAGGATATGAAAGCCCTGTACGATACAAGTATGATCGTGCAAATTGGTATAGCCAAGATCAACGAAGCCTTTCAGAAAAAAGAGGCTAACCTCGTAGGCTTCGATCAGGTGCTTAAACAAACCAAACAAAATGCGATGATCAACAAATCATCGGGCAATCAGGAAGATTTCAAATCCCAGGTCCTCGGGAATTCAGGCGCTGATATTTATGTGGAGGCGAAAATTGATGTTGTGAAGCATAGACAGGGAACTATCAATAGTGTAACGGTGATCCTTGAAGGTTACCAAACAGGTACCGGTAATATGCTGGGCAGTAAAACAGGAAGAAGCAAAATGAACGCGACCGAAGATATAGGCCTCCTTACTCAGCAGGCTATGGATTCGCTTACAACACCTTTCCTGGAGTTGATGCAACTTAAGTTCAATGACATTCGCGAGAACGGTCAATCCGTATATGTGGAGTTCTCCCTGGGCTCAGGATCTAAATATGATTTCGATAGCGAAATAGGAGCGCAGAAAAAATTGCTTTCCGAGATAGTAGATGAATGGTTTCAGACCCACGCTTACAAATCCGTATACAACAACCAGGGGGTGGTATCAAACAAAATGATCATTTCTGATGTAAGAATACCACTTAAAAACCCGGCCAATCCAAAAGCCAATTATACCGGTCAGAACCTGTACTCAGACATTCTCAAATACTTTCGAACCCTCAATATCCCCATCAAACGGGAAATTGGCACTAACAATAAAATACTCATTACTATTATTTAACGCCTCATGAAAAATATATTATGGTTTTTATTGGTAACCTCTTTCTGTACAGGCAGGCTACAGGCCCAGGAAGCGGCAGACTCCAATTCAATTAAACTATTTGTTGACCAGGAGGAGCTTGCCAAGGCTAATCCGGAACATTCCTACAATCTACGGCAGCGATTGCAAACCAGGATCACTCAGCTCATTAACCAAACCGGCGTAGCAGAAATAGGTTACAGCAATTTTATTGTAACACCCCGTTTCGACGTGCTGAGCACTTCCCTCGATGAATCGGGGATCGCCAGGCTTTATTTGGCCGAATGTGAACTGAGCATTACGATTTCCCGCAGGGCCTATGGCGGTCACGGTGGCGCGGCCTATCAATCTTTTTCAAAAAAGCTGATGGGCAGTAGTTCAAAAAAAGAAGACGCTATCGCCAATGCCATTAATAGCCTTTCTTATCGTGACAATGGCATCGTGGAATTCTTTAAACAGGCGAAAGTAAAGATTGACAAGTATTTTAAAACAAACTGCAATGAGATCATCAAGGAAGCCCAACAGGCTTATGACCTGAAAGAATTTGGAAAATCCATCGCTTTGTACTTTTCAATCCCATCCACCGCTCCCTGTTATGAAGAAGCCCGCAATCGGTCTATAGGGGTGTATATGCGGTTTGTGGAAGACCAATGCGATAAACAACTTTTACAACTAAAAGCAGTGCTTTCAGTGGCAAAAACCACTGATACCGTGTCCTCAGCCCGCTATTATAAAGAGGCCCTTGAGATCATGAAAAATATGAACCCAGCCTCTACCAAATGCTATAGTGAAGCCAAAATACTCATTGAAAAGATTGAGAACCGTTTTGACGAACAGCAAAAACATGAATGGGCAGAGGAAAGTAGAAAGAATGCCAACGAGGCACAGGTTCAAAAAGAGATGTTTAGGGCAATGGGCAGGATCAATAGTAATTATCAGCCAGCACAAGCCACACCCACCGTTATCATTGCAAAATAAGATCTACGACTTTCTGCAGGTGAGGCGAAGGCTTATCTTCTTGTTAACGTGAAGTTGCATGACAAATTCGATGATTTTATCAACAACGTTCCGATAATTTGGGTGTTGTTGTCGTACAAAGTAAAATGGCCCTGTACATCGCCCGATATAGTACTGAAATTTGTTCCATCGGATCTTAACTGTGCAGTGATTGTGCAACCGCAAAGCCTACCTGTTATAGAACAGGTATTTTTTTGAATATTAAATATCCGGAGACTGTTAGATGAGGCCAGTGAATCAAAAATGGCCCCATTCAACGCTTCTGTTATTTGCGCTTTGATATTTTCGTTCGTACGAGCTACAACAGTAGCACCGGCACCCGCTGGCTTCTTCTCCGGCTGAGGAGCGATGGCAGGGCTCCCTTTGTGGCGCACACTTACTTGCTGT
>DASUVL010001069.1:0-12724 GCA_036379015.1 Niastella sp. | reverse complement strand
AAAGCTGGGCATTTGTTGTTTGAAACAGGAATAAGATCATTACTGCAATAGCAGGTACACTACAAACCGGTTGCATAAGGCGTTTTTAAACGGGAAAAATGGTTATAACCGGATATTCAATGGATAGATCCCTTAATCTCTTAAAGAAGAAATTGTGGTTCTATAAATCTACGCAGGAAATGTTGATCAGCGTTGATGAGTTATCTACATTATTATAATTGTAATATGTAGGCATTGAACACGTATGCTCATCTTGTTGATGTCAACCGAAGAGTATCATTTCATCAATAAAGGTCCATCATATCTTCATCACTAAAATCTCTGCCACGTTCGGTATAGTAATTCCGGATACATTGCACAACGGGAGCATATGTTTTAGTTCCATGCTCCAGTTGGTGAATATCCGTTTGTATTTTTTTATTCAGTTCTATATAACTTCTCCCTTCACGTTTAATTTCCAGAATGGCGATTTGTATGCTTTGATGCCGATAGACAACCACTGGTGAAAATGCAGGATTTAAAAATAGCATTTCCAGTTCTGCTTCAAGCTCTTTTACCTGGTCTTTCAATAAATGAATATAAGCATTCAATGTAGATATTTCCAGTTTATGGAGACTTTCATCGTGTTTTTTTATCCATTGCATTTCAAGCTGCAATAATTGCATCAAATCTCTTTTTTCGTATGCAACCGTTACCATCTTCATCATTTCCTCTTTTTCTATTTTCAATGCTTCATCTGGCTCGGTGTCTGGATGCAAAATTTTAGCCAATGCTACATAAATGCTTCGAATACTTTTATTTTTCAATACTTCCTTTTGCTGCTCCAGTTTCTCATTTTCCTGCTGCTTTTTAGTTTTATGTTTTGATCTTTTTCCGCTTTCTTTTTGTTCCCATTGCTTTTTTAGTTCCTCCTCAATTTTTCCAAAATCGGGGTTTTCTGAAAGCAACGAAGGATCGAGCTTTAGTCCAAACCGGTTATACAGCATATCACAAAATTCTTTCTTCACATCCGATTCCTGCAGGGAAAGCTCTTCTGCATAACTTGAATTACTATACTTTGCATAAAGTTCTTTTGTTGTTTCATCAGGTTCTATTACGCTAAAAGCATCGTCTAAAAAATCAAGCAAGAGGTCATCCAGCTTTTGGTTTTGAGTAGCTGACAACTTTATCTCCTGTCTTTTTTTATGGAGCAGGTGGCACATCTGTATTTTCAATCTACCCAGTTCCAGTACATTGGGAAAAACTTCTCCATTATACAAGCTGTTTAATTGTTCCAGCTTACTTGTTTCATCCGGAATTTGTTTTTGTAATTTTTCAATTCGTTTGACGAGTCTGTTGAACGCCTGTTGTTCTTTTGATAAAGGGACGTTGCCAGGTTGAATCTGAACAGGTATTATAGACATGGGAGCGTTGTTTTCTAATAGTTGATTAAGAAATGCTATTGTACCCGGTTCGTAAGTAGCAGAGATACTATTTCATTAAACCCTTTAATGGTAGCGTAATCGATGGCCTTCTGTTCTTTTGCGTTCACCACAGTAGCATCTGCTCCTTGCTCAAGCAGGTATTTTACAATGTCCTTCTTGCCGGCGGAAGCAGCGTAATGTAATGCCGTGTTACCTGACTCGTCCTGGATGTTCACGTTGGCGCCACGTTCAAGCAAAAGTTTTATCATGCTCAGGTGCCCGTTTTTGGCAGCTACATGCAATAGGCTTTCTCCGCCGTAGCTATAGCTGTGGTTAAAGGTGAAACTGGCCTCCATAGCAATGTTATTGGCCTGCTCCACCCATGAAAGATAACCGAACATGCTCTCCGTATTGCCTGATACCGGCTGACTGAAATTCACGTCCACCCCGTTATCCAGGAACATGCTCACGATCTCTTTCTGGTTGTTGGCGCACGCGTACCAGATGGGAGAAAGTCCATCTTTTGAGGTTATCAGCACATCGGCCCCATGCTGCACCAGCAGGGTGGTGAGCGCGCGGTTGGTGTCGTAGCAGGCGATGAGCAGTGCAGAATCACCGGCATGGTTGGTGTGGTTCACATCGGCATTGTTCGCCAGCAGAGAAGTGACCATGGGCTGGTTTTTAGAACGCACGGCCATTAATAGTGAACTGTCGCCCACCTTGTTGGTGGTATTCACATTGGCGCCGCGCTGTAAGAGCAGTTCAGCAATTTCTTTATTGCGCCAGCTTGCGGCAATCATCAGTGGTGTTTCTGCGTTGTTGTTCTCCTGATCTACCTCCATGCCTTGTTCCAGCAATTTTTCCACCACTTCTTTTTGTCCTGTGCGTGCAGTGAGATGCAGCAGGCTGTTACCCTGATTGTCGTTGATATTGGTGCGGGCACCTTTTTCCAGCAGGTAAAGGGCTGTTTGCTTTTGTTTTTGCAGGCAGGCGAAATAAAACGGAGTTTCCCCGTTATGATCTTCATAATCGATGTCGGAGCCGGCATCCATCAACAGCTTCACCAGGTCGAGGTAGCCCTGGTGCGCAGCGTAGTGCAAAGCCGTACGTCCTTTTTCGTCGGTGTAGGTTACATCCACTTCTTTATTGGTTATCAGTATCTCTGCGATCTTCCGTTTGCCGCTTTCACAGGCAATTATAAATGACATAGACATAGGACCTATACTTTATGTTTTAATAAGAGTTCAACTGTTTTTGATTTGAGATTATCCTGCACGGCCAGCATCATAGGCGTCTGGTCCAGGTCGTTAGTGGCATTCGGGTCGGCGCCTTTTTCAATGAGCAACTTCGCTTTCCGGTACAGTTGACGGGCCGCTTCCTGTTCATAGTTAACATTATAGGCGCACACCTTGTGCAGCAGGGTATTTCCGGCATCGTCTTTCCGGTTGATGTCTACTACGCCTGCTTCCAGCACAGCCTCCAGCATACTGGCCGGCCGTTCGCAGAACCAGTCCAGGGCAGATTTTTCATTACCATAGTATGGCGAGGTCTGATAAACATCTGCTCCATCGCTGATCAAAACTTTCAGCAGTTCCACGTCCTTGTCGGTTCCCTGGTAGCGCATACGCACAGCGCCAAGCAGCAGCGTCTCTCCATTTTTAGTAGCAATACTAAAGTCGGGTGCACTGCAAGCAGCGAGCTTTTTGTAGGTCTCCGCATCACATACCTGGTGTACCAGGGCAGCGTAAAAAGGTGTTTCTCCGTCTTTGTTGGGTTGGTTCAGGTCGGCGCCCCGCTGTAGCAGTAATTCGATATAACTCTTTTTATTTTTATTGATAGCGAGGTGTAGCGGCGTTTCTCCCACAATGTTGCCTTCGTTGGGGTCCAGTCCTTGCTCTATGAGAAAAGTAAGATATTCCAGTGCCTTTTCTTCGCGGGTAATGAATTCCTGCACGATCATATACAGGTAACCTGCTTCCGCGTTGTTCTTATAGTGCACGTTGCAGCCCGCGTCCACCAATATGCGGATAGTTTCTATGGGAGCCTGATTCTGAAAAGCAAGCTGCAGCAGGGTTTTATCTTCCACAGCATCGCTGATATTATCCAGTTTTGCAACAAAATCGCGCAGGAACTGCTGGTGCTCTTCCGTGGCGGTCATTCCCCGGAAGATGGTTTCGAAAATAGTGCCATCCAGTTTTTCGTACTCGTAAATATCTGTTTCTATGGAACCTCTGTCTGCCAGCTCCAGGATCAGCCCATAGGCATTGGCCCGCAAAAGGGAATCGAATATTTGCCGGGTTTCATAGTCGGGCAACTCACGCGGGATCTTTTCTCCCGCCCTTAGAATTGCTGTGGCTGCTTCCAGACTGCCCTTCTTCAGAGCGTTCACTAATGCATTCATATTGGGTCAGATACAATTTATGCGGTTATATAATGGACTAAGATAGAATAGGATGCTTTTACGACCAAATGGTGAAGATTAAATCCGGATTGGATCAGGTTGAAAAGTTGATGATTGTAAGTAGTTTTTGCAGGTGATATCATATAAAAATATTATATTTATTAGTAATTCGTCCTGCCAATTATTCCATCTCTGTACCGAAGTAACCAATCACTTCTAAAACTATTTTTATGTTGACTAAACAACTATTTGCATTAGCAATGGCTTGTGCACAATTTGCTATGCCGTCTTCTGCACAGGATGATGATATTAAACAGGTAATAATTAAAGAAACTGAATCGCATTTTAAAAGAGATGCAGAAGCATGGAAATCTGTGTGGTTAAAGGACCCGAATACATCGAGGAGTTTCGTAAGCACCTATGGTTATAGGTACTCTGCTGGATGGGATAGTATTATAGCCCGGCAGTTAAGAAATTTCGCTAGAAATCCGGAGCCCGACTCAGTAGAAATAAAAAGAGATAGTTTTTCTATTCGCAAAGAAGGAAAGATCGCAATTGTCGATTTTGTACAAACATTAAAATATTTGAAAAGCCAGCCGCCATTCGATGAGTCAACTACGCGTGAGCATAGGGTTATGGTTAAATCGGATGGACAATGGAAAATTGCGAACCTGATGTCAACGGAGACATTGTTATATCAACGGCCTACAGGCGAGCTAACATTAAATAATGCGGGATACGCTTTTTTGCTTGGCGGAAAAGTTGATGAAGCCATTCAAATATTTGAATTGAATACAAAGTTTTTTCCTCAATCATGGAATGTATGGGATAGTTTGGCAGAAGCATATGCCAAAGCTGGCAAAAAAGACCTAGCCATACAGAATTATGAAAAATCAGTTCAAATTAACCCTAAGAGCGATAGCGGTAAAAAAGCGCTTGCAGATTTGCGGAAGCAATAATAAGCGTTGAAAGCTAAACATACTACCCTTGCCAACGGGAATGGGAATGGATTCGAACACCTAACGGCGTTTGGTGATATCATTTTGCGTTTTAAATAGTTACCTTTTTAATAAAAACCTAAGAAGAGCTGCATAACTGCGGCTCTTTTCAATTTCACTTCTAACACCCCGTTAATGACCATCAATAACTACTGATCATCACAGGGTCAACTGAGCGGCTGATATTCGAGAATAAGAATGCCGTAGTCGATCGCGCGCGAGTGTTTGAGCCCGAATTTCTTTAATTCCCGATTGTCATCGAAAAGCCTCAACCCGCCGCCGATCGAGAGGGGATATACCATCAACCGCAATTCGTCGATGAGGTCGTGGTGGAGCAGGGCCTTAACGAGAGTAGCGCTCCCATAAACGAGGATATCACCACCATCGGACTTCTTCAGCGCCGCGATGTCTTTAGCCACGTCGCGAAGGATATGGCTGTTGTTCCACTCCACCTTTTGTAAGCTGCGGGATACGACATATTTCGGCATCTTGTTGATGGGGTCGGCGAACCCGCCGCCGGTCTGGCCAGGCCAGTACCCAGCGAACGCTTCGTATGTGGTTTTGCCCAACAGCAAGGTGTCCACGCCGGCAAGCTCATCAATCTTGTACTTCCCCGCTTCTGGAGAGCTGTATTGAAACTGCCAACCGCTATGAGGATGAGGGGTTTCATTGCCGCCGGGTGCCTCGATAACACCATCGAGGGTGATGAATTCGGTAACTATAATTTTTCGCATGATCTTTTTTTTGTAAAACTAGCGAACGTAGTTTGATCATACGGGGGGCGAAAATGACATTCATAGGGGCAAATGCGTCGAGTGGTTGAACGCTTACCGGCGAGTAATTGAATTCCCTGCTGCAGTATCTTTATCCCCTACACACTTATTCCCCAAAACTGCACACTTTTGCGTTAAAACCGCACGCTTATAAACTTTTACTGTCTGGTGTTTTAGTAATCATTAAATTTAATTAGTCTTCAACTTTAGTAGCATTGCTCATACCGGTTACATTGTTTGGGCAATTGCTTAACCTCCCGTACCACATAAGTTTCCATAATAGCGTTTAATAGTGCGCTGTAGTTTGCCACATTGCCATTTATATATGGCAAACATGCGTGTATTGCATATGTTCGTGTGCTTAGGCGCGGGTTTGCACGTTTTTATTTTTTCACAATAAACCTTAATTATTTATGACACATTTCAAAACAAAACCCGCTTCCTTAGTAGGGGCGCCTATAAGCGCAGAAGAATGCCGGCAACTCAAAGCTGCTTTTGAAGAAAGGTATCCTGATCAGATTCCCGCGGTGTTTTTAAGCCGGGAGATAATATTGAGCAGCATTCAGGGATTATCAAATGTATCTGGGATACAGTTCAACTATGGATTAGACAATGCTGACGAACCTGGTTCGCGAAGAATAATTTTGGTCCCTACCAGAAACAGGGTTGATGGAGAATCCTCTGCCATTCGTATTGTTCCCCGTAATGGCTATGTATGTGAAAATGGCGAGCGCGTAAATTTAGATCAGTTTTTTACGCTTTTAGGAAATCATGTTAATAATATAAAGAGGATAGAAAATGAAATAGCTTTATCCAGATTACCCAAAGGTTATTTTTGGGGTATCAAAAAGGTCTTAAAATTATTGGAAGTTGAAAAGTGTGCGGGGCTTGTTTTTCATTTTGGTTATAACCCTGCTATGCCAACTGCTGCACAGCAATTCCAAAACGTTTTAGAAGTAGTAGATGATAAATTTGGAAGTCTGAATGTATTCATGGAGTATGGTCAATGTGCCTGTTGTATAGATCCCAATCCTTGTACACCTGAATGTCTTGCTTCCATTGCAGCAGAAAAATATTTAAAGGATGCAGATAGTAAACTGGATGTATTAAGAGCATTCAGGGATAGCTGGCTTTTACAGCAAAAGGATGGCCATGCTTTGTACGAAATGTATTATTTCCTATCACCGAATATAGTTGCTGAAATACAGTATAGACCCAATCAGGATGTTATATGGGAGAATGTATATAATGATTTTTCAAAATGCCTTGACCTGATTAAGCAAAATAAGTATGAAGAAGTAAAAGCGTATTATATTAACCTGATGCATAGTCTGGCGAACAGGTTTTTATTGCAGGAGACAGAGGTCGAAGCAATGGTATAAGAGGTACAACAGAGATCTGTAATATAAATCAAAGAGGTCGTCTCCTGTTTTGCAAACATAGGAGACGGCCTCCTTGATTTATTTGATTCAGCATTATTTGCGGGCAGTTGCCCAGTCATCAATGTTCTTTTCTACCAATTCAAGTGGCATGCAACCAAAATGAAGAAATTCATCATGAAAGGCGGACAACAAAAATTTATCGTGCAGTTCCTGGCTGTATTTGTTCCGCAGTTCACGGATCTTTAAGGCGCCGATCTTATAGCTTAAGGCCTGTGCAGGGAGTGCCATGTACCGTTCTATTTCTGCCGTGGCGCCTTCTTCTGATATAGCCTCGTTTTCCATCATATAGGCAATGGCCTGTTCGCGGGTCATATTTTTTGCATGCATTGCTACATCAACCACTAATCGAATGGCGCGATGCATTTCATCACCGAGAGCGCCTGCATACTGATATGGGTCTGTATACAGGCCCAGTTCTTTACCCAGGCTTTCACAATACAACGCCCATCCTTCGCCGTAAGCACCATACCATAAATAACGTCTGAACGTAGGGAGGGTCGTATTTTCCAATGTTAAACTAACCTGGTAATGGTGACCGGGAATGGCCTCATGTAAGAATAAACTTTCCATGCCACTGGTGGTGTTGAAGGTAGTGGCATCCAGAATAGGTACATAAAAAATGCCGGGGCGCTTTCCGTCGGCAGTTCCCTGTTTGTATTCGGCGCTGGCGCTGGCTGCCCTGAAGGCTTCTGTTTGCCTGATCTCGAATTTCATTTTCGGCGTGTGGCCAAACATGTCTTTCAGATGAGGTTCTATGCGGGCCTGTATATTCCTGAAGGCGTTGAGTACTTCCTCGGGTGTTTTATACGGCATAAAGCGCTTATCGGTACGCATATATTCGAAAAAGGCCTTCAGGTCGCCTTTAAATCCTACGGAATTTTTCACACTATCCATTAGTCCACGAATACGTTTTACTTCAGCTAAACCAGTTGTATAAATTTCGTCTGGTGTTTTAGGAGTTGTGGTCCAGAATCTTACCAGGAAATTGTACAATGCCGGCCCAGCGGGAACTTCCTTAATGCCAGTGCTTGTTCTGGCTTTAGGCAGGTATTCTTTTTGTAAGAAGTCAGCCAGTTTCTGAAAAGCAGGAGACAGGGTGCTTTGTATGAGTGGCGTAAAAGCAGTGGTCAGTCTTTTTTTATCTGCTTCCGGAAAACTGTCGGGCATATTTTTTACGGGGCCGTAATATAAACTTTTGGTTACATCACTCGCTACCATGTTTTGCATTTGGGTGATCATTTTTACGACCAGTTTGGCTGGCAGTACATTACCTGCGGCCATACCCTTTTTGAAATACACAATGGCGCTGTCGGCCCAGGAAGGAAAGGCCGCGGCCCGTTTTAACCAGTTGTCATAATCGCGTACGGTGTTAAAAGGCTGAGCGCCTGCACCGCTTCCCATCTGTCCAAAGCTAAGCGGTAAACCATAAAACTGATTAAAGGGAACATGACCGTCGATAGTATAATCGGTGGTAGAAAGATATTGGTATTGCAGGCCTTCAATACTCATTTCCATTTCCCGTTTGAAGATATCGTAGCTGGTACGGTCGGTTTCGTTGAGTTGTTCGCGATCGAATTGTTGAACAGCCTGGAGGTTATCTGTAAAAAAGGCGGTTAGTTTTTGCCGGTAGCTATTGGTAAATTCCGCCGGTAGCTGGTCGTTATACCGGGTGTCGCCGTTGATCGTAGCTTCAACGGGTAATAATGCCATACGACCATTATAGTAGTTTTCAAAGAGGGTGGCCAGTTCTTTATTACTGGCTAAAGGTGTGGTGGGGGCCACCTTATTTTTGCATGCTGCCAGTAAGCATACTATAAGGAATGCCGGAAATAATTTATTCATAGTGACGATTTAAAATAGCAAGATAGCGGAAAATGAAGAGATATAAAGGAAGGGTAGTAGATCTGGAGGCTTAGTGCAGGTTAATGATTTTATTGTCAAAGTACCCTGTTTTCGTTCTGCAGGTTCCTGATAAAAAGAGGTAACACATACGCCAACGCACAATCAGAAATTCAGATTTATTGTAATGTGTATTAGAATCGGACACCATTGTTCAATGACGGACATTTTACCAGAAACCTTATATCGTTATTTAATTGACTACTAAGAAATTAAATTATTGGCGCGAGATTAGTATCGCTTTTATGTAAATGCAATTGATGTATGTTCAAAAACTATTTCAAAACCGCCTGGCGAAATGTAATAAACAGCCGGGCTTATTCCTATATCAATATCGCAGGTCTTTCAGTCGGTATAGCCTCCAGTCTGCTTATTTTCCTTTGGATACAGAATGAACTAAGTGTGGATGCGTTTCATAAAAACGGTGAGCGTTTATATAAAGTTTTTGAGAGAGAATATTATAAGGATCATGTTGACGGCAATTATGATATGCCTGGCCTTCTTGCAGATGTGATAAAGAAAACAATTCCTGATGTGGAAGATGCTATTATGATGTCGGAAGATAACAGTGAAGTTGCCTTGCAGGCAGGAGAAAAAGTCTTAAAAGTTAACGGCATGGCAGCAGGCAAGGGTTTATTTACTATGTTTAGTTACCCCTTGTTGCTCGGTTCGCCGGCATCAGCTTTAAGTTCTGAGGAAAATATGGCTGTGTCAGAGAAAACGGCACAGAACTTTTTTGGAACACCTGAAAATGCAATAGGGAAAACGGTACGCTTTAACAATAAAAGAGATTTTATCATTACTGGTGTGTTTAAGAATTTGCCGCAAAATATATCGCGCCGGTTTGATTATGTAGTTAATTGGGACGCCTGGGTGGTCGATCATCCCTGGATGAAAGAATGGGGTAATTCAGGTCCCCAGTGTTTTGTGCTTTTATCTCCAAACGCCAACGCAGCACTTGTCGATAAAAAGCTTACCCATTTCCTGGATAGTTATAATAAAGATCAAAATGATGCCTATCACATACAATTGGGTCTTCAAAAATTTGATGAGGTGTATTTGCACAATCATTTTGAAGAAGGGAAAGTAGCAGGAGGACGAATTGAATATGTGTATCTCTTCAGCATTATTGCCTTTTTTATTTTGCTTATTGCCTGCATCAACTTTATGAATCTTACAACTGCCCGAGCGGTTAAGAGAGCAAAAGAGGTAGGTGTGCGTAAAGCTGTTGGTGCAGACCGCTCTTCACTAATTCGGCAGTTCATCAGCGAGTCTTTGCTGCTTACTGCTTTTGCAGTTGCCCTCGGTTTATTATTGATGATGATATCACTACCTCTGTTTAATGAAGTAACGCAAAGTCAAATGCAACCTCCTTTTTATAAGCTTTCATTCTGGTTGCAGATACTTGCTCTTACTTTAGTGACCGGGTTAGTATCAGGCAGCTATCCTGCGTTGTATTTGTCTTCCTTTAACCCGGTAAAAGTTCTAAAAGGAACTGCAAGGCTAAGCGCAGGTGCAGTATGGTTTCGCAAGGGCCTGGTCGTGCTTCAGTTTATTCTTTCTTTTGTGTTGATAATCGGGACCATTATAGTTTCCAGGCAAATAAGTTTTCTACAAGCCAAAAACATTGGTTACGATAAAGATAATCTCGTTTATATTCCTCTGGAAGGTGAACTTCTAACGAAATATTCAATCTTTAAAACAGAAGTTGAAAAATTGCCGGGCATACAAAGCATCAGCCGAATTTCCGATAATCCTGGCAACTTAGATCAACAAACTAACAATGTTGATTGGGAAGCAAGGCAACCCGGTATCAAGATTTCTTTCGAACACCAGGGCGTAGGTTATGATTTTGTACGCACCATGAAGTTGAACCTGTTGGCTGGCCGCGATTTCTCTGAAAAATTTAATACTGATAAAGATGGATACATACTGAATGAAACAGCGGTAAGAGATATAAATTATAAAAATCCTATTGGGAAATTTATTAATGTAAATGGAAGGAAAGGCAAGATCATCGGCGTTATAAAAGATTTCAATTTTCGATCATTACACGAGCAGATACAACCGATGATTATACGATTTGGCGAATACGATCATGGAAGCATATTGTTGCGTATAGGGTCAGGCAAAACCAAAGAAACACTCGCCGGTATCGAAAAGCTTTGTAAAGAATTAAACCCTGCATTTCCCGTTACTTATTTTTTTATGGATAAAGAATATTGGAAATTATACCAGGCTGAACAGATAATAGGAAAGCTATCAAGCGTTTTTGCCGGTCTGGCCATCTTCATTTCCTGTTTAGGTTTATTAGGATTAATCATGTTTACAGCAGAGATGCGCACTAAAGAAATCGGTATCCGCAAAGTGTTGGGCGCATCCGTAAACAGTATAATACAATTGCTGGCAGCAGATCTCTTTAAGCTCATCATTGTTGCTGTTTTTATTGCTTCGCCCATTGCATGGTGGGCAATGAACCGTTGGCTGAATGATTATGCTTATAAAATAAATATTGGTTGGTGGATGTTTGTGTTAGCGACAACTTTGATTGTTTTAATAACTGCGTTGACTATTAGCTTCCACGCAATAAAAGCAGCAATTGCAAATCCGGTAAAAACTTTAAGAACAGAGTAACGAAACTGCTTCCGAAGCTATAATTGTTATGCTATCAGGCGGAGTGGAACTTCACTCGAAAAGCTATTAGGCCGGAAGCTAGCGGATCTAAAAGATTGCCTGAAAATGCTGGTGTGAGGAAATTCCCCCAATTTTTCAACCTGATCCGTGAACACTTCGAGCACCCCGGCTCCACCCGGCGCTAATTCACAACTACACCACCACCACCAAAGAAAAAGGGCTGCTCTCTTCAGAACAGCCCTTTTTCAATTTTGCCAAGGTTGAAACCTTTGTACCGCGTACGGGATTCGAACCCGTATCACCACCGTGAAAGGGTGGTGTCCTAGCCCTTAGACGAACGCGGCTCGTTTTTGGGAGTGCAAAGATAGGGAGCGGCGCTGTTCCTCCAAAAAAAATCTCGTTTTCTTTCAAATATTTTTTCAACCCATCGCTTTGCTGATCATGCCCATCATTTTGTGCGTACTTCCCCAAATCAGCACGTTACAATTTTATTTCATACTTGCTAAACAAATTAGGACTAATCAAATGACAGCTACCCGCTTATCTTTTTTTGCGGTTTATTACTTCTTCTTTCGATTTTCACCTTTATCCCTTGCGCATGTAGACTATTCACTGCAAACCCAACAAAATCGCCAGTTTATCGCTCCGCAACACAAATTTCATCAACCCAATTACACACAAAATTGTACCTTAGCCCCCGCAATTTTTAACTAATAAAATATTCAGATCATGAGCACAGTTAAAGTGGCGATCAACGGTTTTGGTCGTATCGGCCGGTTGGTATACCGCCAGATTTATAAAATGGATGGCATAGAGATAGTAGCTATCAATGACCTCACCAGCCCCAAAGTTTTAGCCCACCTTCTTAAATATGATAGCGCTCAGGGCCGTTTCGACGCTGACGTAAAAAGTACTGATAACTCTATTATAGTAAATGGCGACGAAGTAAAGATCTACGCGCAAAAGAACCCTGCTGAAATTCCCTGGAAACAGCATGATGTTGATGTTGTACTGGAATGTACCGGTTTCTTCACTGATAAAGCAAAAGCGGAAGCACACATTACTGCCGGCGCTAAAAAAGTAGTTATTTCTGCTCCTGCTACTGGCGACGTGAAAACAATCGTTTTCAACGTTAACCATAGTATTTTGGATGGCACTGAAACAGTGATCAGCT
>DASUVL010001068.1:0-8528 GCA_036379015.1 Niastella sp. | reverse complement strand
AGATCAACGCTGTGCCCGACAGTTGCCGGGCGGAATATTATGCCCTGATGGGAAGGTATTATTACGACCTGGGCGATTATGATAAAGACCAGTACCATACGCCCCGGTACATTAAAAAAGGGGGGCAGTACCTCGATTCTGCCCTGGCGCTTTGGGATAAAAATTCTTACGACTATATTTATTATAAAGGATTAAAAGAATTAAAATTAGGCAACCGGGCCGATGCCAAAGGGAATTTTGATCAGTTGCTTGCGCGCAGCGGTCTTACCCCGCACCAGGTAGCTATAACCGCTTCTACGTTAAGCGACCTGTATATTCAAAATGGCGATAACGATAAGGCCATTCTGTTGCTCATTAAAGCTATCATCGCCGATGTACGATCAAGTACCAAAGAAACATCTGCGGCCTTTATACTTTCTACTTTATTATATAAAAAAGCCGATATCAAAAATGCATCTGTATGCATTAACCAGGCATTTTCCGATGCGGTGTTTTTTGGCGCCCGGCAACGAAAAGTGCAGGTGGGCGATGTACTGCCCCTGATAGAAGCGCAGAAATATGCTATAGTAGAACAACAAAAAACAAAACTGCTTTGGTATGCGGGACTGGTTACCTTTTTGCTGTTGCTGGTAGTGGCGCTTATTGTCATTGTATTCAAACAATTGAAGGAATTGAAACGCGCGCAGCACGTGATCCTGGAAGCGCATCGCAATACGCAGGAGGCGAACAGGCGATTATCGGAGACCAACGAAAAATTAAATGATGCCAATAAGATCAAAGAAGAGTATATCGGTTATTTCTTTAATGTTAACTCGGAATTCTTCGACAAGATCGAACGGTTCAAAAAGTCGATAGACCAGAAATTAACCGACCGCAAGTTCGACGAGATCCGGTTCCTGGTAAACAATATCAACCTGAAAAGGGAAAAGGAAGACCTGCTGAAACATTTCGACCGTGCCTTCCTGAAACTGTTTCCCAATTTTGTGGCCGAATTCAATGAACTGTTCAAGGAAGAAGACCGCATTGAACTGGCCGATAATGAATTGCTCAATACCGATCTGAGGATCTTTGCCCTGGCCCGCATGGGTATTCATGAAAATGAAAAGATCGCGCATATTCTGCAGTATTCCGTCAACACCATCAATACCTACAAGACCCGCATCAGGAACAAATCGATCGTACCCAATGAAGAGTTTGAGAAAAGGGTTATGCAGATTAAAACGTCCTGAGCAGAGGCGAAGGAGGGGCCAGGACCGCTTACTCGTTGATATATTCCTGTGAAAAATATATGTCCATAACCTGCTGCCAGTAAACCACTTACACTATTGCCTACACGCGCTTCGGCTAATATTTCCTATACTTTACCTATATAATTTGCTATCGCCCCGGGCTTGCGTTTTTTTTGATGTCGCTTACTGGTTCATTTTTTCTTCCATTCAAAAATTAACAGCTTATGCAACGACGGCGATTGCTTCCTCACCTATGGTGCTGCTTTGTATTATTACTGATTTTTCAAATAAGTTATGCCCAGTCCAGGTCTGTTACCGGCACCGTAACAGATGAAAAAGGCGCTCCCTTATCGGGCGCCACAGTGATGGCAAAGGGGGCAACGAATAACGCAACCACCAATGCTTCAGGAAAATTTGACGTGATGATCCCCGAGGGGGTGAATGCCCTCGTGGTTTCTTATGTTGGATACGAAACAAAGGAAGTATCCATTCCCAAAGGCAACCAGGTTGATATTTTACTGAAACCTGCCGATGCCAACCTTGAATCCATTGTAGTGGTGGGTTATGGCACCCAGAAAAGACAGGATGTAACGGGTGCAGTGGGTTCGGTAAAAGGTGAAACTATCAAGAACATGCCGGTCACTAATGTTACCGAAGCGCTGCAGGGCAGGGTAGCGGGGGTAGAGGTCATTAAATCATCAGGAAGCCCCGATGCCGGTTCAACGATCATCATCCGCGGACTTTCTTCCTTACACCAGCCAACGCCCCTGTATATTGTTGACGGCGTTCGTACGAATGGCGACAATCTTAATGTGCAGGATATTGCCACCATCGATATTCTCAAAGACGCCAGCGCCGCCGCCATTTATGGTTCTGCTGCTGCCGGCGGGGTTATCGTGATCACCACCAAAAAAGGGGTTTCCGCAAAACCTGTTATCAATTTCAATACACGATATGGTATTACCAAACCGAAGCTCATTTCGCTGCTGAATAAGGAGCAATACATAAAACTGCAGAATACCCTCCATCCGCAATATTTTGCCGGCGCCACGCATACCGATACGCTGGCGGATACCGACTGGTCGGATGCCCTTTACCGGGATGCGTCGGAAATGAATTATAATCTTTCCATTGCCGGTTCATCGTCTGTGGTGAATTATCTGTTGTCAGGATTTTACAATAAGCAAACCGGTATTTATAAAAAGAACTATTCCAATATCGGTGGGGTGCGGGTAAATACCGATTATAAACTGGCGCCCTTTTTAAAGATCGGCCAGCAACTGGCTTTTTCACAACGCAAAACAGCGCCGCCGGTAGGCAGTGAGGCTCAGTTGCATAATGCCCCGTTCAGAACGTTGCCCATCATTCCTATTAAAAACGCCAACGGCAGCTGGGGCGTAGTGCCCACTGGTTACGGCGGTTTACAGTTCGGTGGCCCCAACCCGGTAGGAGCCATGGAATCGGCCGATGCTATTAATTTCAAAAATAATTTGCAGGGAAATGTTTATGCAGAAGTAAAATTGCCTTTACACCTGACTTTCAGGACCAATGTCAGTTATTCATATTACGAAGAGTCGCAGGACTATTACCAGGCGTCATTTGATTTTGGCTCCGTGGTAAACAACGTCAATTCGCTTACCCGCACGGCCATCAAAAGCAGCCAGGTATTAACGAACTATGTGCTTACGTACGACCAGGCTTTTGGCGGCCATGCCATCAATGCGATTGCCGGTTTTGAACAGATCTCATCGAAGTATCGTAATATCGGTGCTTTCCAGAGTTATGTAGGACTGCCCGGTTTTTCTTTTGTTCAAACCTCTCAATCCACGGCCACGGTGAGCGGTAAAAATGATGACAATGGGTTGGTTAAATCATTTTTTGGAAGGATCAATTATAATTACAAAAGCCGTTATTACCTCACGGGGTCGGTACGGCAGGATGCCAATTTCACGGTCTTTGGCCCCAATAAACAACGGGGCGTGTTCAGCGCTTTTTCGGCCGGATGGAATATCAGCGAAGAAAATTTCTTTGGTTCATTAAGAAACACCCTGAACCGGTTAAAGCTGCGCGGTAGTTATGGTACGCTGGGTAACAGCAATATTCCTCCATATACCTATACGGCTTCGTATAGTTCCTTTGCAGGGCCCAATGGATTAGGTTCTCTCTCAGGAACGAATTTTACACCCGGTGGTCCGCTCGATATTGGGGTTTCCATCAATGCCATCCCCAATCCCGACCTGCATTGGGAAACCGTATATGAAACCAACGTAGGGTTGGATGGTGAAGCCCTGAACGGGAAAATTTATTTCACGGTTGAATACTATAACCGCGATACGAAAGATATGTTGTATGCGCTGCCGGTTGCATTGAGCTCGGGCTACACAGCGCCTTATTTTACCAATATCGGTAAAGTGAACAGCAAAGGGGTTGACCTGCTGCTGGGCTACCGTGGCAAGGTTTCTGAACTGGGCTTCGACGTTAGTGTCACCGGCGGGTTCAATAAGAACAAAGTGATCGACCTGAGCGGTATTGCCAATGATAAGTTGTTCGATGGTTATAATTATTATTCCAATGGCGATGCTGGTTTCAGTGTAATGTCGAACCAGAACATGACCATAACCAAAGCCGGTTTGCCCTTCGGTTCTTTTTATGGGTACAAAGCCACCGGTATATTTAAAACAGATGCCGAAGCAACTGCCAGCGCGCAACCCAATGCACGTGCCGGCGACCTGATCTTTGCGCATGATGAAAAAAATGGCACTACGCTGTCGCCCGACGACCGGCAGGTGATTGGTAACCCCAACCCGAAATTTGTGTACGGTGCTGCCATACGGCTTAATTACAAAGGCTTTGATGCTTCGTTATTATTCAATGGCGTGGCCGGTGTTGATATTTTCAACGGGGTGAAAGCCTATGAAATGTATCCGTTTGCCGATGGCAATACCACTACCAAAGTATTTGGCGCCTCCTTCCTGGGCGATAACCAGCTTACCGGCCAACCCAGACTGGGTGTAAAAAATGCCGATGGATCTTTCACGCTCGATCCCAATAAGAACTACACGTCGGTGAACAGTTACTTTGTTGAAAATGGCAGTTACCTGAAACTGAAAAACCTGCAGGTAGGCTATACGTTCCATGCGGCGTTGCTGCAAAAGGCCGGTATTAAAACCGCCCGTGTATTTGTAATGGCCAATAACCTGTTTACCATTACCAACTATTCAGGGCTCGATCCTGAACTGGGAAGCGCTTTCTCTGCCGCCGCTCAATCGGGTTTTGTGGGCAATGCAGTAGGCGTTACTACCCGCGGTTTGGATGCGGTGTCGCAATACCCGCAGGTGAAACTGTATTCAGCAGGGATCGATATCAATTTCTGAAGTCTGAGGTCGGAAGTCTGAAGTCGGAAGTCGGAAGTCAGAGGTCGGAAGTCGGAAGTCAGAGGTCGGAAGTCTGAAGATCTGGCAAATGCTTATCGTTAAAAATTATTACTATGTTCAAAAAAATAAATGTCATTATAGTGGGTCTGGCCATCCTGGCGGGATGCAAAAAAGATCCCGGGCTGGTTGGTCCTACCGACAGCTATTCCACTACCAATTATCCCGCTACCTTAAGCGATTTGAACAGTGTGCTGGCGCCCTGTTATTCAAATTTGCGCGATGCCAATTTGTTTGGCTTTCATTTGTGGCCAAAGGCGTTGTCGAATGCAACGCATACTGCCAACAGTGTTTATGACGGCGACCCTTCGTGGAACGAAATGGCAGCTACCAATGTAAGTATTACCAATCAATACGTGCAGGAAGCGTGGACCAGTTTTTATGTGGGCGTTAAAAATTGCAATGCCGTTTTGCAGGGAGCCGATATTTATATGACGCGTTTCGGCAAACCCCAGGATCAGGCATATGTTGACCTGGTAAAAGGACAGGCCTATTTTTTACGGGCCTACTATTATTTTAACCTGGAATGTTTGTTTGGTGAAAGTTATATCACTGCATCGGGCGGCGGCGATAAAAAAGGCATACCTCTTTTTAGTGAGTTGCCTGTAGGTTTGGAAGGAACGCAAAAAGCACGTAGTACGGTAAAAGAAGTGTGGGACCTGATCGTAAGTGATCTTCAACATTCAGCGCAGTTGCTGAAAGGAAAATCATGGTCGGGCAATGATAAAGGAAGGATCAGCGAATGGGCCGCCAAATCGTTACTGGGCAAAGCCTATGTGTTTATGCAGGATTGGAACAATGCCAAAACCATCTTGAAAGATGTGATCGATAACAGTGGTAATGCGTTAATGCCTTATGCAAAATACCGCGATGCATTTATCGGGATCAGCGCCAATGAATTCAATGAAGAATCCATCTTTGAATTGAATGTTGACGAGGATTCGAAAGGGAACTATGGTGTATATGGCAATACCCCCAATGCTACTACCATCAATGGGTTGATCTGGTGCCCCTGGGCCCTGGGCAAAGATGGAACAGAAGGCGCTTCGAATCCGTTGGGATATGGCAATGAGATCTTTCACGACAGAAACGTATTGCGTTTCGGGTTTAACCTGGGCACCTATACGCTGGTTGATAATCCTGATTTCGACGCCAGTAAACTGCCCGCCTATACCAATCCGAAAAAAGTAATGGACCCTGCTTACAAACAGCAGTCATTACAGGCCAGGGTCAATAAAACCTGCGATCCGCGTTTGTTCGTGAATGCGTTGCAACCCTGGATCGATTCGGTAAAATTTGATGGTGAAAACTGGTTCCCTGTTTCCATGCCTAATTTCTGGGCAGGGCAGGCAAATAGGTATGGATGGAGCTTTAGAAAGTATGCGCCCATTTTCAATAATATCAACAATACAGGCCCTGCCGATGCATGGAATTATTACCTTCTCCGCCTGGCAGATGTGTATTTGTTATATGCAGAAGCTGCAAAGGGATCGAACGATAATACCACCGCCCTTGAATACCTGAACAAAACAAAACGCAGGGCCTATGGTTACCCGGTAAATGCAGCGTCGCCGGTTGACTATACCAGTTTAACAGGCGCTACAGCTGCCATCGGCGATCCGGTGTTAGGAAATAATCCGCTGTATTATGAACGTTTTGCCGAATTGTTCAATGAAGGCGGATGGTGGTTTGATGTTTGTCGCTGGCGAATCGGGGCTTCTGAAGCCGCTTATTATCAAACAGCTCTTAATGTAAGTGGCAACCTGACCTGGAAGGATAAAACCTATAGCTGGCCTATTCCGCTGGCAGAGTTCAATTCAAACCCAAAGATGGCCGGGCAGCAGAATCAGGGCTATTAAAAACAAGACCTGTAAGGTGCATCATTTGAGCTTAAACATTTATTAGGTTCGCTTGCACCTGACAGGTCGTTTAGCCCGACCTGTCAGGACCGCTTAAACCAACTATTTGTGCAATACCCGATGGCGGACCTTACAGGTCTTTCATATTGATTAATCTGATACTAAAGACATGATGAAAATTATTAAAACGGTTGTCCTGTTATTATTCCTGTCGATGGCTGTGGTTGCACACGCAGTGCCGCCATTGGAAATAAGCAGGGGCTCCGTGAAATTGCAGTTTGCTATAGCTGATGAGGGAAAACCTGTGTATTCCGTGCTGTTTAACGGCAAGGAAGTGGTGAAGCCATCATCACTGGGTTTTTTGCTCGATATCGATTCGCTTTTCTATAAAAACTTTACCCTGATCGGAGAGGACCGCAAGGCCGTGGATGAAACATGGAAACCGGTTTGGGGTGAGTACAGTACCATTCGCAACAACTATGAACAACTCACCGTTCACCTGAAACATGGTTCGGGAAAACTACTGGATCTTGTTTTTCGCGTATTTGCCGATGGGGTAGGGTTCCGTTATGAATTTCCAAAGCAGGGCGGGATCACCTATTTTGTTGTAAAAGATGAATGCACGCAGTTTCATTTGACCGGCAATCATAAAGCATTCTGGATCCCCGGCGATTTTGATAGCAATGAATACGCTTATACCAACTCATTGCTCAGCGAGGTGAATAATACACCGGTTGTTCGTGCCGCTACCGATATTGCCGTTCGTACGGTAACCGATTCGCTGGCTGTACAAACACCGTTGATGATGAAAACAGCCGATGGACTGTATATCAATATTCACGAAGCCGCGTTGTTGAATTACCCGGCCATGCAATTGCATGTTGCAAAGAACGGTTTCATGCTTTCATCGAACCTGGTGCCCGATGCATACAATAATAAAGCCTACCTGCATGCGCCGGCGCATACGCCCTGGCGCACGATCCTCATAAGTGATAAGGCAACGGATATACTGGCCTCGAAAACGATCCTGAACCTCAATGACCCGCCGGCGGATCAACATACAGATTGGATCAAGCCCATGAAATTCGTGGGTGTGTGGTGGGAAATGCAAACCGGCAAAAGCACCTGGAACTATTCTGACTATCCCGATAGTACAAACACCCAGGGGCAACTGGTTCCCAACGGCCGGCACGGCGCCAATACGGCCAATGTGAAACGTTATATTGATTTTGCGGCAAAGAACAAGATCGGTGGTGTGCTGGTGGAAGGATGGAACAGGGGTTGGGAAGACTGGTTTGGCAACTGGAAAGAAAATGTTTATGATTTTGTTAATCCATACCCTGATTTTGATGTACAGGAAATTACGGATTACGCCCGTTCAAAAGGGGTGTACATGATCATGCATAATGAGACCTCGGGTTCTGCCAGCAGTTATGAACGGCAGCTCGATACGGCTTTCCGGTTCATGCAAAAATTCGGTTATCCGGCGGTGAAAACCGGTTATGTGGGCCGCATCATTCCCCGTGGTGAACATCACGATGGACAGTGGATGGTAAACCATTACGAAAGGGTGTTGCAACAGGGCATGCGGTACCACATCATGATTGATGCACATGAGCCGGCGCGGCCTACAGGGCTGCAACGCACCTATCCCAATTTCATGGCCTGCGAAGCGGCAAGGGGTAATGAATACCATGCATTCAGCAACGGCAATGCACCCGATCATGAAACGATATTGCCATTTACCCGGCTCATGGGCGGCCCCATGGATTACACGCCGGGCATTTTTAAACTAAAGGGTTATGCGCCCGGAGCGCCGGAGCGGTCAGTGCATTCTACATTGGCCAAACAACTGGCGTTATATGTTACCATGTACAGTCCGGTTGAAATGGCGGCAGATCTGCCAGAAAATTATGAAGCCAGACCCGATGCTTTTCAGTTTATCAAAGATGTGCCGGTTGATTGGGATGATACCAAAATACTGGAAGCCGAACCCGGCGATTTTATTA
>DASUVL010001067.1:0-5478 GCA_036379015.1 Niastella sp. | reverse complement strand
GGCTGGCTTAAAAGTATCCGGAACCAATAGTGGTCCGGGTGGAACAGTAAAATTATTATTACGCGGTTTGCCGAGTATGAACAACCCGGGCTCGCCGCTTTTTGTTATTAACGGTGTTCCGATGGATAACACCCAACGCGGCGCCTCCAGCGAATGGGGTGGTGCCGATTACGGTGATGGCATCGGCAACATCAACCCCGACGATATTGAAACCATGACGGTATTAAAAGGTCAGGCAGCTTCTGCCCTGTATGGTTCAAGAGCATCAAACGGTGTTATTCTTATTACCACCAAAACGGGCAAGCGTGGTGATTTTTCTGTTGATTATAATATGAACCTGATGGTAGACAGGGCTATTGATAATACCGATTACCAGTATCAGTACGGTCAGGGCCTTGGCGGCCAGAAACCGGCTAACGCTGTTATTGCGCAACAAACCGGTAGAATGAGCTGGGGTGCCCCGCTGGATGGCTCGCAGGTTATCCAGTTTGATGGCAAAACATATGCTTATTCCGCTCAAAAGGATAATATTAAGAACTTTTATCGCAGCGGTCCTTCATTTACAAATACCATTGCGGTATCAAGAGGTGGCGAGAACGGCTCTTTCCGTTTATCATTATCGAACCTGACGAATGAGTCAATCGTTCGCAACAGCGGCCTCGATAGAAAGACCATTAATTTGAATATAGAACAGAGTATTACAAATAAGCTGTCTGTAAAAGTAGCGGCCAACTACATTGATGAAAAATCAAACAACCGGCCGCAGTTGAGTGATGGTCCCATGAACGCCAATAACGGTTACCTCCTCGCTACTAATATCGATCAGGAGATCCTGAAACCTGGATACGACCCCGTCACTGGTAATGAGATCCAGTTCAGCGATGATGAGTATGTTACCAATCCCTGGTTTGTGGTGAATCAGTATAGAAACAACACGAACCGTAAACGCCTGATCACTTCAACAACAGCGCGGTACAATTTCACAAAAGGATTGTATGCCCAGGCCCGCCTCGGTTATGATGTTACCCACGACCGGTTGTTTAGAGAGGAACCCACGGGAACAGCCTATACAACCAACAAGGCAGGCAGTCTTCAGGACCTGCAGTCGACTGAACGCTTCGAATTGAATGTGGATGGATTACTTGGATTTACACACAAGCTAACAGAAGACCTCGGCCTTGATGCGGCCATTGGCGCCAACCTGCGTAAGAACCAGGACGAAAGAATAAAGATCGGTGGCGGTCCGTTCATTATTCCTTATCAGTACAGCTTTAATAATGTACAGAACTTTAACCGTGATTATGATTTCAACAAAACAGAGGTCCATTCTGCCTACTATACCTTGGATTTAGCTTATAAAAATTTCCTGACAATTGGTACTACCGGGCGGTACGATGCCTATTCCACCCTGCCAAAGGATAACAATTCCGTTTTTGTTCCCTCTGTTTCTGCAAGCTTGATCTTTTCGGAGTTAACCCATATCAATAATCTGGATTTTGGTAAACTCAGGGTTTCCTATGCGGTAACCAGTAACGAACTTACCAAGCCGTACGAAACCAACGTATATTATTCATTAGGCAATAATTTCAATGGCGTGCCGGTTGGCCAGTTCAATACTTCGCTGCCAAGTGGTTTGCTGAAGCCATTTACCGTATCGGAGTTTGAAATTGGTACCGAATTGAGAATGCTGGGCAGTCGGCTGAACATAGACGTTGCCTACTTCACCAAGAAAACAAAGAATGAGATCATGGGCGCTACCTATAGCATTGCTACCGGTTATACCAGCGGTTACATTGCAAACGGTCAAACCCAGAATAAAGGGCTGGAATTACAGATCAGCGGCTCACCCATTAAGCAGAAAGACTTTACCTGGACGGCGACTTTGAACTTTACAACAGTTAATAATAAAGTGCTTAAAACCGATCTATCCGGTAACAACGTAAACCTGGGTCAGGGCCGTAACAACATGGGTAATGCTATTACGGCTTATGTAAAGGGATTTTCGGGTCCGCAGGTCATGGCATATGATTACAAACGCGATTCCAAAGGAGAGATGGTAGTAGATAAGGATGGTTACCCCGTGAGAGCAGACAGCTTAACAGCCTGGGGCAGTGTATTGCCAAAGGTATACGGAGGTTTGAATAATGAATTCAATTATAAAGGTCTTAGTTTCTCATTCCTCATCGATTATAATTATGGTAACAAAATTTTAAGCGCCACCAGTCATTATACCACATTACGTGGTTTGAACAAGAAAACCCTGGAAGGCCGCGATGGTATAACAAAAGGCGTAACTGCAACCGGGGCCGTCAATACAGTGAAAGCCGATGCACAGGGCTATTACACGGCGCTGACACAACAGGTAACTGCATCGAATATACTCGATGGCGATTTCATTAAGCTACGCCAGGTACAATTGGGTTATAACATACCATCAGCGATCGTTAGCAAATCGGTGATCTTCCGCTCTGCACAAATTTCATTTGTGGCCCGCAACCTGTGGACCATCATGAAGAAGAGCGATAACATTGATCCCGAATCACAATTCGGTTCCGATGTTAAATACTATGGTATTGAAGGTACCAGCCTGCCTTCCACCCGCACTTATGGCGTTAACCTGAATTTAAAATTTAAAAAATAGTGAATCAGCCGCTGAGCTATTATTTAAAAATAAAAATATTACAAATGAAAAGAACTCTTTTATATACAGGTTTGGTGGTATCTGCGCTGATAACGGGATGTACTAAGGATTTTGAAGAAATAAATACCGACCCAACCCAAACACCGCCCAGCAATTACAATTCCGATTATTTTCTGGCAGGTAGCCAGCGACAATATATTGATGGCATTACTGGCTATAATGGCGCTATCTTGTTCCAGAGCGGCTGGGCGCAAATATTCGCCTCCACTTCATCAGGCGCTGCCAATTATTACAGCAATATGGATAAATACGTGGCATCGGGCGGTACCGCCGATTATTCAGGCCGCGGTTTCGATCTTGGTTATAAAAGCGCCCGGTTGGCGCAGGAGCTCATAAAGAATTATGCCAACAATGCCGACAAGGTGAATTATGTTAGCGCTGCCACCGTGATGAAAGTACTGGTCATGCATTATGTTACCGACCTGTATGGTGATATCCCTTATTCCCAGGCATTACAGGCCGCAACAAATGTTACGCAGCCGGTATATGATAAACAACAGGTTGTGTACAATTCCCTGTTAAGCGACCTGGATTCAGCTTTAATGAAGTTTGATGCGTCAAAAGAAAAGCCTGTTGTCGATCTGTTCCCATATAAAGGCGATGTGGCACAATGGAAGAAATTCGGTTATTCATTGATGCTGCGCATCGCCATGCGGTTAACAAAGGCTGATATCGCTACTGCGCAGAAGTATGCTGAGAAAGCCGCCGCCGGTGGTACCTTATCATCAGTTGCAGAAGATGCATATGTTAAAGGTGATAATACCAACGGGTACCGCAGTGAAAATTCGCGCGCGCTGACAACAGCAGCCGATTTTTACCAGGTACGATGGAGCAAAACGTTGATCGATTTCCTGAGGGGAACCAATGACCCGCGGGTAAGTGCGATTGCAGAAGTGCCGCTTCGGGGTGTCGATTCCAATACAAACCAGAAATTGGCCGGCAATAATATAGATACCGCCCAGCGGGGATTGCCTCATGGCTGGGACATGAATGGTGGAGCGACAGATATCACCAAATCACCCGGTTATCCCGGTTATACAATTGGCCCCAAAAAGGACACAGCTTTTATTGGCAAGTATTCACGACCACGTATAGCAGTGTATGCCGACCTCAATAGCCCGCAGTTTGTGTTAACCTATGCTGAGTCGGAATTGTTACTGGCCGAAGCAAAAGTAAGGGGCTGGAATGTAGGGTCTACCACCGCCGCCCAGCATTATGCGAATGGCGTATTGGCCGGCATACAGTCTTTAGCATACTTTGGCGACGCTGCTAAAGTCGACGCCGCAGTAGCCAATGTTTATGTTGCTGCCAATCCGTTAGCTGTTGGTACAACTGCAGCCTTAAAGATGATCAACGAACAATACTGGGCAACCACCGGCATTCTGATGAATTTTACAGAAGCCTGGAACAACTGGAAAAGATCGGGCTACCCGGTGCTGACACCGGTTAACTATTCCGGTAATTTTTCAGGCGGTGTAATTCCAAGAAGACAATTATACCCAACAACAGAACCAACAGCCAACCCACAAGCGTATAAAACAGGTGTAGCTAACCTTACAGCCGGCGACAACTGGGGTTCAAAAATATGGTGGGACAAATAATTAAAACACAAAAAGCAAATCACAAAACACAAAAGACAAAGAGCAAAAACCAATAAACAAGATGCAATGTATAAGGTGCGGGGTTGAATGCCCTGCACCTTACATCTTGAACGTAACAGGGTATATCTAACTGCTTTCTTCTTTTATGATACGAACTGCCGTCATCACGTCACTGATTTGTTTCGCAGCTACTGTAGTTGCAATAGCGCAGGGGCCTTTGTTTGAATTATTAACCCCTAAACAAACCAATTTAAAGTTCGAAAATCATATTAACGAAACAGAGAACCTGAATGTGCTCGCCTATGATGATTTCTATAACGGGAGCGGAGTGGCCGTGGGGGATATCAATAACGATGGATTGGAAGACATCTTCCTGGTATCGAACATGGGCGAAAACAAGCTTTTTCAGAATACCGGCAATTGGCAGTTTAAAGATGTAACCAAAGAAGCGGGAAAAGAACTGGCCGGACGGCCCAATAGCTGGAAGACAGGTGCAATGATGGCGGATGTAAATGGGGATGGATGGCTGGATATTTATGTATGCTATTCCACAAAAACGACCGACGAAGCGCGCAGGAACCAACTGTTCATCAACCAGGGGAATGGCACATTTAAAGAAGAGGCAGCCGCTTATGGTTTGAATGATAAAAGTTACAGCACCCAGGCTGCATTTTTTGATTATGATAACGATGGCGACCTCGATATGTTCCTGCTGAACCACAGCACAAAAAAAATTGATAACATGGAACTGGCCCGCTATCGCGATGAAGTAGATGAACTGGCCGGTAACAAATTGTACGAAAACCAGAACAACCATTTTACAGATGTCTCGAAAAAAGCAGGCATCCGCCAAAACCCGTTGACGTTTGGGTTGGGTATAGCTATTGCCGATATTAATAAAGACGGCTGGCAGGATGTGTATGTCACCAATGATTACAACGAACCGGATTATCTGTACATCAACAATCACAACGGTACATTCACCAATGAAGCAGACAAAAGCCTCGGGTACATGTCGCAATTTTCCATGGGGGTTGATATTGCCGATTTCAACAACGATGCATTACCCGATATTATAACGCTTGATATGTTGCCCGAAGATAACCGGCGGCAAAAATTACTACAGCTGCAGGAGAATTATGAATCCTTCGCCCTGATGGTAAACCAGGGGTTAAA
>DASUVL010001066.1:0-3069 GCA_036379015.1 Niastella sp. | reverse complement strand
ACGCTACAAGGATGTAGCAGTGAAGAAAAACCCCGTTAGACATTGAATCGGAGTAATTAATTATCGCGATGTTACGTATGAGTTACCCTATCATTAAAAAAAATGTGGCACACCTCGAAAGTGTGCCACACTATAATATCTATAATAGTTAATTACCGATCAATGATCGTTCAAGGGTAATCCCCGCTCCTGAAATTCTTTCCAGTTAAGATATTCGGGGCCTTTCCGTTGCTCTACCATGGTTATACAATCATCAACCGGACAGATGAGCTTACATAAATTACAACCTACACACTCATCTTCTTTGATCGTATAGTTATTATAAGGATTACCATACTGCAGGTTAATAGACTGATGTGAACCATCTTCACAGGCAATATAACAAAGACCGCAGTGTATGCATTTATTCTGATCGATATTGGCTACAATATGATAATTGATATCCAGCTCTTCCCAGTGCGTCAGGTGTTGAACCGACTTGCCAATGAAATCATTGATGGTCTTAAACCCTTTTTCATCCATCCAGTTGTTCAAGCCCTCACACATATCCTCTACAATACGAAAACCATGTTTCATGGCAGCGGTGCATACCTGCACGGTAGTAGCGCCTAATAACATAAACTCAACAGCATCTTTCCAGGTACTAACGCCGCCAATGCCTGATATAGGCACTTTGGATGTAACCGGGTCCTGACTGATGGTGGCCAGCATTTTCAACGCAATAGGTTTTACTGCCGGTCCGCAATAACCACCGAATACCGATTTACCGGCTACATACGGGTTGGGAACATACGTATCCAGATCGATGCCGGTAACCGATTGTATGGTATTAATAAGAGACAATGCATTGGAACCGGCTTCAACCGATGCCTTTCCGGTTGGCACCACTGAATGTACATTGGGTGTTAACTTGGTTATTACAGGAATCGTTGCTTTTTCCATCACCCACTCTACTACGAGCCTGGCGATTTCAGGGTCCTGACCAACTACAGCGCCCATACCGCGTTCGGTCATCCCATGCGGACAGCCGAAGTTCAGCTCTAGTCCATGGGCGCCAGTATCTTCCACCTGGGCGATCAGTTCATGCCATTTCTCGCGAGTATTATCTGCCATCAGCGAAACGATCATGGCGCGGTCGGGAAATAATCTGATACACTCTTTTATCTCCTGCAGGTTTAGCGCCAATGGCCGGTCGCTGATCAGTTCAATATTGTTAAACCCCATTATCTTTGAGCCATTATAATTAACAGCCGAATAACGGCTCGATACATTCTTCACCTGGCTTCCCAATGTTTTCCAAACCACACCACCCCAGCCGGCTTCAAAGGCCCGCAGCACATTGATCTTTTTATCGGTAGGTGGCGCACTCGCCAGCCAAAACGGATTGGGCGATTTTATACCGAGGAAATTTGCAGATATGTTTGCCATAAGAAAATTTTACCCCCGGCCACGCCAGCTGGCGGGGAGGAATTAATTTGTGATTTTTGTTTGCTTTTTTAAGTTCTCCATCTTTGGACTCGCTTTATTCCTCAATTCATCAGCTATCTTAATATTCCATTTTACCTTCACTTTCTCATTTTTCATTCTTCATTTCCCTGTATTCACTTCATCATTCAATATTGGACATTCATTATTCAACATTCACTTTCAGGTATTCCAAAATAGCAATAGCTCCGGTCTTCCCTGCCTGCACCGCATCAACGACTTCCTTTCCTCCGTTCACACAATCGCCACCGGCAAATACGCCTGCTATATTGGTTGAACCATTCTTTTGTGCGACGATCTTTCCATGCTTATGTTGTAGCTGGTTGCTGGTTACCAATCCTTCGAATGGAATTTGTCCGGCCGCTTTTATAACCATATCAACCTCCAGTGTAAAGGTTTCTCCGGTCTCTACCGGTGAACGACGACCGCTGGCATCCGGTTCGTCCAATTGCATCAGGTTGCACACCAGGTGTGTTGCCTTTCCATTTTCTCCTATAATGGTGGCCGGCGCAGCCAGCCAAATGATGCGGCATCCATCCAGTTTGGCAATATCCAGTTCGGCTTCCGTGCAGGGCATTTCTGCCTGTGTTCTGCGATATACAAGCGTAACATCTTTTGCGCCTAATCTTTTTGCCTGGGTGGCAGCGTCAATAGCCGTCATGCCCATACCAATTACGGTTACTTTATCACCAACCGGCACTTGTGCATATGCACCGGCCCTTATATCATAAATAAACCGGATGGCATCTACAACGCCTTCCAACTCTTCGCCCGGAATATCCAGTTGTCGCGCCAGTCCTACCCCGAATCCCAGGTAAACGGCATCATAATTTTGTTGAAGGTCAGTCAGCGTAATATTTTTACCCAGCTCCATGTTGTATTTTATATTGATGCCGCCAACAGAGGTTATGTAATTCACTTCATCTTCACAAAATTGCGGTGTTACCTTATAGGCGGCAATACCATACGTCATTAAGCCACCGCCCTTGCTTTCTTTTTCATAAATAGTTACATCAATACCTTCACGACTTAATACATGTGCGCAGCTCAGTCCGGCCGGACCAGCACCCACAATCGCCACTTTCTTACCGGTAGCCGGTTTCCGTTCAAACAACTTCCACTTTTTTTCCAGGGCCTGTTCGGTAGCATAGCGTTGCAAACGGGCAATGGGTATAGGTGGTTCTTCCAGCAAATTGAATACACAGGAACCTTCGCATAATTTCTCAACCGGACAAACCCGGGCGCAACCCGCACCCATGATGTTGGAGACAAATATGGTATGGGCCGATCCTTTTACATTATCGGTACTGATCTGCTTTATGAACTTTGGTATGTTGATCTCGGTGGGACAACTTTTGGTACAGGGCGCATCATAACAGAACAGGCAACGATTGGCTTCCACCAACGCCGATTCCCTGCTGTCGAATGGCGGATGGATGTCGCTGAAGTTCTGTTCGTATTGTTCAGCCGTTAATCTATTGTTCTTTATTGGCATTAATTGATTTTGAATATTAGCGCATTTGTATTCATTATCACATCATCGAATTATCACATTAAAGCTCTGTGAGCTTCCCATACGTCTCC
>DASUVL010001065.1:0-2412 GCA_036379015.1 Niastella sp. | reverse complement strand
AAAGATAAACCCAAGAACAGTGGTGGTTAAAACAGCGAAGGGAAATTATGCCAAGATCAGGATGCTCAGTTGTTATAAAGATCTTTTTAAACAATCAGAATGGCACCGCACAGCGCCGCATATGTATTTCACATTTGAATACGTAATAGTGCCGGCAGGCAGCACCAGGTTTGAAACAAAATAAAAGGAATATAGTAATGATAAATAAAGGAATGGGCATAACTGGCCTTATCACTATAGCGCTCCTGGTTGGTATTAGCGCCTGTAAAAAAACGGTGGATAACTGGATAGATGAAAAGGCCGGTCCGGTTACCGATACGGTAACAGCCCGGGAAAACAACCGCATTATTTCATACAAGGTACAATCACCAACAACCGGAGGTATATACGCTTTTGTGAATGATAGCGACAGTACCATCAATGTATATCTCCCTTACTTCTATGCATTGAACTATCTGGAAGTAGCTGCCATAGGGTTACCCACCGGAACTACGATCTCGCCATCTGCAGACGAACTGGTGCCTGTTTTCACCAATGCTCCGTTTACTTATACCGTTACGGCGGGTAACAAAGCAAGCAGGAAGTATACGGTGAAGGTGATCGTATTGCAGGAGAAACTGGTGATCAATGAACTGTCTACGGCCAGTACTACAAGAACATTGGCATTCAATTTCGGTTCTGGTACGTTGGCAGATGCGTATTTTGAAGTTACCGGCAGCAATATGGTTCCCTCGGCAGATTATACCACATTACACCTTATGGATGCAGCAAGTGGCGGGAAAGAAGTGTTTAGGGGTACACCGGCGGCACAAACGCCTTTATCAACATACATGTATTATTATTACCGGTACGACAAGAACGACGCCAACACCTGGCGCATACAACCCGGTACCGATTACTGGCTGGAAGTACGCAGTTATAACCGCGTTCACCGGATGACCTATCCGGTACGATTTAGTGGCATATAGCTTTTACGACAAATAGCAAACAATTACGCCTGTACTTGCTGCCCTGGCAGTAAGGAGCAGTTCTATATCCCTTATCATTAATTATTAAATCTTAAATTATGAAAAAGACACTCAACAACACCTGGCTTCCAATAGCGTTCTGCTTACTCATTTTTGCAAGCTGTCAGAAAAATGTAGATACTACACCTGCTGGCAGTAACAGTGAGTCGCTTACAAGCACCTTATCTACAGCCAGTATTGCAGTAGAAGACTGCCTGGCTATTACTGATTCTGTTACAGGAACAGGCACCGGGCATTCTTATGCAAACTGGACACCGTCTACAAAAGCGCTGGGTGCAGGACCAACATTGCAATACGAAGGACAATACATTTCATTTATTCGTCCGGCTACTGCAAGCTGGTACATCGGTACTATCAGCAATAGTGCGGCATGTTCCGACTGGGATGAACTGATAGATGTTATAAGTGTAAAAAATGCATTAGCGAATGTAGGCACTGCGCCTGCCAATCCATACAATGTGGTTGGTTACAGAAATGCAACGTACGGACTGGGTTATTATTTCTATTCCAGTACCGTACCAACTGTTGATCGTACAATAGTTATCTGGAAAGATGTCAACAGCACATCGGACTCTTATGTAAGCAATCCTGCAGATGCCACAGAAGCATATGTATTGCAGGTGCAAAGTATAAACCCGGGGGGAGCAATTCCAAGCCTTACATCCAAAATTGTTTACAAGTACCACAAAGTACTGTAGGCAAAAGCATTCATTCTGATTTTTTGAAACTAAAATAAAAGGATATAGACTGTTCCTTGGCTATAAGGGGCAGTAAGTACGGCGCGTATTTGTAAGAGGGAAGGGTATAAGCCTGAAAAACATACATTAATGAATAGTAAACTCATAACTGTTATTATCGTGTTGCTGGCAGGAAGTGTTGTTTCCTGCCGGAAAGAATATGTAGATAAGATCAACACCATTTCCGGAGATACGGTGCACGTCTCAGGAATGAATTATATAAAGTCATTTGAAGTAAAAGAATATAGTGCTGACACCGTATTAAAAGCCAGTATTACGGCGGATAGTATTATCGTATACTGGCCATCGTATTCACGAAAAACACCAGATAGCATTACCCCCATTATTACATTGCCGGATTCAGCCACCATATCACCGGCATCCGGTAAAAAGGTGGCATTCAAAACCGGCGCTATATACACTGTTACGTCTGCAGCCGGCACCAGCAAAAAATATACATTGACAGTGAACCAGCAATCAGCCGTGCCCTGGTTCTATTTTAATAGTGCTTCAATTACCCTGGGCGATTACATATCGGTATTCGGCGATCAGTTCTGGCAGGATACCAGCGTAACCAAAGTATACCTTGTTTCCGCAACAACAGGTATTGCATACCCGACTGAACTGTTCTCGGTAACGATTGCTGG
>DASUVL010001064.1:0-5829 GCA_036379015.1 Niastella sp. | reverse complement strand
GAAAAAAATGACCAAGATGTAAAAGAAGCTGTCCATGGAGAACTTGATATGTGGCTGTTAAAAATTAAAACGCTTTAAACTGATCAATAAATTCAATGAAGGAATTGCAAAGGCTCTGTCCGCCAGCTGGCGGACGGGGCCTTTGATTTAAAAAGAAGTTAACCATAAAAAAGTAAAATCGACTATAACTAAGTATTTAGTTGTTTAACTAAATAAATAGTTATAAGTTTGCGGTATGCATAAACCGCTTATGTACGCCCTATATTGGGCTGCTTTTTTTATTTGCTCTAAAGCGAACAGCCAGCAACGTGATACAACTGGCAATGTGAAGCCAACACTGGATTCGGCTGGCTCAGTAACCGACAAAAAACAATTAAAAACGGTAGTGGTAACCGGGCAGAAAACCAGGTTTATAGAGCAGCAGTTGGATAAAATAGTAGTGAATCCTCATGCAATTATATCAATGGCCGGTGGTAATGTTATAGATGTGCTGAATATGGCACCGGGCGTTATGGTTGATGAAAATGGAAGTATCAGTTTAAAAGGCAGAGAAGGTGTAATTGTTTATATTGATGATAAACCCACCCACCTTGCCGGTACTGATCTGACAAATTATTTAAGGTCGTTGCCCGTTTCCATGATCGACCAAATTGAGTTGATGTCGAATCCATCTTCCAGGTATAACGCAGATGGAGCTGCTATTATTAATATAAGACTGAAGAAAATAAGATCCCGTGGCTTTAACGGAAACGCTACCCTGGGCGCCGGCTCTGGCAGATATTTTAAATCGAATAACAGCCTGGTGCTTAATTACCGGAATAATAACATTAATGTATTTTTTAACGCAGGGGTTTCTGTTAACAATAATTACTTTAGTTCGCATCGCCAAAGAGTGTACAATTATCCCAATAATATACTTTCTTATACGCTTTTACAGAACGTACATGAAGTCAGTCATGCGCACAGTGGCAATTATAATCTGGGCATCGATTACAATGTGAGTAAAAATACAACGGTAGGTGTGTTATACAAAGGGTTTACACAACCCTATAGAGAAAGAGGAAAATACAGTAACCAGTTTATTGGTCATTCAAATAAACAGGACTCATCTGTAGAATCAAATAGTGGTTTCACTATCAAATCTTTTCGAAACGCCCTGAATATGAACCTGCAGCATTTCTTTGCAGGGCATCGCAGGGAAATAAACGTTAACCTCGATTACTTACAGTACGCAACCCAGGCCAACCAACGGTTGGAAAGTAATATTTACCAGCCGGGTGATTCGCTGGCAAAACAGCATGCACTGATCACAGAAAGTCCGTTTACAGCCCTTATTTACAGTGCAAAAGCCAATTATAGCGATACCCTTTTCCGCACTATTAAATGGGAACAGGGTATTCAAACTATTTATTCTGAAAGAAACAATACCAGTAACTATTTTAATCAATCGGGCAATGACCCAATTCAGTATCCCGATCCCGTTTTAAATAACAAGTTCCGGTACCGGGAAAATATTCATGCTGCTTATGTTACCCTGCAAAAGAATTTCAACAGATTTTCGGCACAGGCAGGATTGCGCGTTGAAAGCACAGCAGGGAATGCACTACTATACGACATGACGTCGAAACCTGATACTTCATTTACTATACATTATACCAACCTCTTCCCTACCGCCTACCTGTTATATAAGTTAGACAGCAGTGGAAAAAACACCCTGGCGTTTTCGGCAGGCAAAAGAATTGAACGGCCCGGTTATAGCGATCTGAATCCTGCTTCTTTTTATTTCGATAGAAATACCACCAACACAGGCAATAGTTTGTTACAACCAGCTTTCAGCACCAATATGGAGTTAACTTATACCCGTAATAGACAATTTACAGCAGGAATAAGTTATAGCAAAACAAAAGGATTAATTACCCGTGGCTACAAGCAGGTGGGCGATGCGTTTATTACCATGCCGGTGAACGTGGACCTGTGTACCACTTTTAGCACCAGTATAAACTGGTCGTTCAATGTTACCCGCTGGTGGTTGGTAAATATAAATCAGGAGATTGTCAATCGCCATTACAAAGGGGCCATTTTTAATGAAGGTTTGTATGCCAGTGAAAGTCTGACCACCCTATTTCTGAAGACCTATAATCAGTTTAAATTTAAAAGTGGCTGGTCGGCCGACGTTACTGCTACCTACAGGAGTAAACTGCTTGCCTGGCAATCGAGTCTTAGGCCGGTTGCACAAATGCATGCCGGTGTGCAAAAGAAGATCAACGAAAAAGCGACGGTAACATTAGCCGGTACCGATCTATTTCATACCGCTATAAACAGAAGAGATACAAAGATCCAGTATGCACAGGTTTATTACTACCTTATTTTCGATACACAAAAAATAAATATCACCTTCAGTTATCGTTTTGGAAAAACATTTAACAACCGCGAACGAAAAACAGGCATTGAGTCCGAGGCAGGAAGGGTGCATTAGCAAAAGCGGCAGTTGGTTAACCAAGCTTACTGTTTTGCCGATAGATTGTAATACCTCAACGGATTAATACATGTACTTTAGGCTCCTTAAACAAAACAGGAATAACATTTATTTTGAAATTAATCATCCGGCATATGGGGCATTTGGTACTTTGTATTACCCTTTTATTTATCGCAGGTAAAACGGTTGCCCAGCCAATATACGCCGGCCGGTATAAAACCATATTTACAGCGCCTCCTGCCAACGTGCCCACGGCAAAAACACCGGATGCACCGCTCACCGGAAATGGTGATATTGGCTTAACGTTTGGAGGCGACCCCGGCAAGCTGCAATTATATTTTGGAAAAAATGATTTCTGGCGGGCCTACCCCGTTTATCCCGGTGGCGGTATTGCATTACCAGGCGGGCTCGACCTTACTATAAATGCATTGAAGGCTGCGGACTATTATGCAGAACAGTTACCTGATAAAGCGGTTATTCATGCATCCTTTAAAAAAGGAGATGCAACAGTAACCGTTGATAGCTGGGTAGCGGCCACACGCAATACCGTGGTTATTGAAATAACAGCCAATAAAGCTTGCACCCTACAACCAGCGTTATGGGCAACTACAGGTAATACCGCTATAAACACGGAAGGTGTAACAGGGAATGTTATTTGGGCAACACGTTCTTTTGAAAATACGCCATTACTGGAATGGCCCTGTCACGTTGCACTGGCTATGCGTGTATTGGGAAACAACGGTTCAAACGATAAAATAATATCATTAGCTCCCGGTAAAAAAACAATCATTACGGTTACTCTTTATACCAATAATGATCGTACAAACTGGAAGGAAGATGCTATTAAAGAAGCGCAATCATTAACCCCCGCTAGTATACAAACCATGTATGCAGCGCATCTGCAATGGTGGCGGGCATTTTGGGAAAGATCAAATGTGCAGGTAAATGATCCGGTGATAGAAAAATATTATTATACATCGCAGTATCTATTTGCATGCGCTTCGCGCGACCATAAATTTGCGCCCGGTATATGGGGCCCTTTTATAACAAAAGATTCTTCGGCATGGGGAGGTGATTACCATCTTAATTATAACTACCAGGCGCCGTATTGGGCGGAATATTCGAGTAATCATATTGATCTCACAGACAATTACGATCAACCGTTGCTGGATTATATGGATAAAGGTAAAGTGCATGCCAGGGAACTGCTGCAGGTAAAAGGCATCTATTATCCAGTGGGCATTGGTCCAAAGGGTTTGTGTACCACGCGTTGGCCGCTTACGCCTGAAGAAATGTTGTCGCGGTACGGCACCAGGGAGAACACAATTGACAGCGGTTATAAATTTCTTGGTCAAAAAATAAATGCTGTCTTTGGCGTGGGCAATATGTTGATGCGTTTTTACAGCACGTATGATGCTGGTTATGCCCAACGCATTTATCCTTACTTATTAGCTTGTGCCGATTTTTGGGAAGATTACCTGAAGCTGGAGAACGGCCGTTACGTTATCTATATGGATCATTATGGAGAAGTAATGCCTAACCTGCGCAATCAGGGCCAGTGGCGCCACAACCTGGGCGATTTCAACTCCACGCTTTCACTTGGATTGGTAAAAATGTTATTCAAAGGGATCGTTGACGTAAGCACGTTTTTAAAAAAGGATATCTCCAGGCAGGAAAAATGGCAGGATATTGTTACACACATAAGTCCTTTCCCTGTTGGCGAAAACGGAGGTAGAATGACCCTACGGCCCGTAGAGCGAAGCCCCGCTGAGTGGTTAAAAAAACCATCGGGATTATCAAGAGTATCTATTCACGGGCTGATACTCCCCGGTGCTGTTTGCGGACCGGTGACAGATAGTGCATTCAATAAAATATTGCTGAACGATGTGGCGCATTGGAAAGATCGTATGCAGCATGCAGGCGAATGGGGTAATACATTGAATAACGGTATTGAAACCAGTTTTCCCGGCGCTGTTCGTGTTGGATATAACCCGGATGATATTCTGCAACAGCTTAAAGATCGTATTGCGTTACAATCATTTCCCAACGGCTGGATCACCCAAGGTGGTGGCGGCATAGAAACATTATCCGCTGTTCCTATGACTATTAATGAAATGCTGCTACAAAGTTATGAAGGCGTGATACGCATTTTCCCCAACTGGAACCATACAAAAAATGCCAGTTTCAGCAAACTGCGTGCATACGGCGCCTTTGTGATCAGCAGCAGCCTGCAAAAAGGACGCATTCAATTTGTAAACATCCAGAGCGAAAAAGGCCGCACCTGTGTTATGGAAAACCCATGGCCGGGTAAAACGATACAACTGATACGAAATGGAAAAAAAACAGCCATGCTTACCGGCAACAGACTTTCCTTTGATACAAATGAAAATGAATTAATAATATTGAAGGAGATTTAGTATCCAGGCAATAATTATTGAATAAAAGCCGTTCCTTCCCGGTTTAATTGGGATGGGCGGCTTTTTAGTTGCATTTCTTCCAAAAAAACAACAGAAAACAGGTTATTTTACAAATACGCCCCTATGAATTTTAAATGTTTACTCATTGCTCTCGCATGGTGCCCTACTTTTCTTTTTGCCCAGAAATACAACATTAAAAAAGGAAAGATCACTGTAGACAATTCGCTTATTGCCACTTACGACGGAAAAGGCGGCATACTCGCATTCTTTAACCTTACTATAAGCTCGCCCGGTAAGAAACCGTTGATAAACGTAAAAGAAAGATATTTCGATCTACTAAATCCGTTAAGAAGGAATGACACCCGCTGGGCCGAAATAACTTTTTTCGATAACACCGAAAAAAAGACAGGTTATCTCTTTCCCTATAATAACCGTTACCTTGAAAAGGACCTGTTAGGCCTGTTATTTAATAACGATAAGCCTTGCCTGGTACAGGGTGAAGCATTAAACGAACAGGCGGTGAATGATTTTATTAAAGCCCACAAGTATGATTTTGTCACCGATTCGCTCTACATCAGACAATTTGAAAAAGAAAACAAAGAACGTATTTTACCCCAGTTGAGCCGCGATAAAAAAGCACCTGTTACATTGGAGTATGATTACAAACACACTGATGAGTCAGAAACTATCATTGTACATAATGTACTTCAGGATGGTGTTTTGCTGGGCAAGGTCGAAAAAATATTTACAGGGGGGGATGTATACTATATATTCTGGAAGCGGGTACTTACACCCTACTCTTTTGAAGGAGAAACCATGGATGCTGCCATGTTAGCTTTTATGAAACCGGCCGATGGAAATTTTGATAGTGATCTGGTATTGATGGTTGACAAAAGCAAACATAAATTAAAGATAACCGATCGCTCCAACGCCGAA
>DASUVL010001063.1:0-3257 GCA_036379015.1 Niastella sp. | reverse complement strand
GAAAAAAAGCGCCGCTGCCGCCGATTCTTTACAACAGGCTGGTTTTACCATCTTGGGTTGGGACCTGGAATGGCATTACGATCACAAAAATTTTACGCTTAAAAACAGATCAGAATTCCTGATGCAGGAGATCGATAGCCTGTTCGCATACAACAGAACAAAAACGCCCGAGCACCTGGTACTGCTGGCCCACGACCAGGTTTATGACGACAGCGATGACAGCTGTGAGCTGCACGAACTGATCAAAATATTAAAAAGACGGGAAGAATATGAGCTGGTCGTTGCCAGTAAATACCCAGGAGTCAAAACCATCCAGTAATTTAAAATGGATCATTGATGAGTTAGGTTCATTAAGTAAGAGAAGTAGGAAGTAGGAGTTAGGAAGTAGGAAGAGTTCTTATTTCAGGGCTCATGCATAAATGCAAGCTTCAAAAAATCAGGTGGATTAAAAAAGTAAGGAAATCCCAAAGTTCATGATCTTCTTACCTCATACTTCTTACTTCCTATTTCAATATTTTCACCGTCACCATCAATTGCCCCGTATGACGCATTGTGTGCTCAGCTGCATGAAATAATAACCCAAGTACAGTGGAAGGAAGTTGCTGGCGGCCAACACCTCTTGGCTCAGTGAACGTAGTTTCATCGATTGCTTTTAATGCTTCGAGCGAAGCGGCTATCTGTGCGTCCAGGTTCTTAAGCAGTGATGTTACTGTGTTATCTTCTGTCGCTATAGCTTCAGCTTTCAGATAATTTAGTTGTTGCGAAGTAAGTGGCTGGCCGGCAGCATAAGAAAATAACCGGTCGAGCACACCCGTTATATGTTTCAAATGAAAGCCAGGCGATGCCACCCCTGCCGGACGTTGCCACAACATGGCATCCGGAAAATCCTTCATCAATTCATGGATCTCTTCTTTCGCCTGCATTAATGCATGGGCTACCGGTTGTACCAATGCGGGTATTTCGGCCAATGGCCCACGGAGCCATACTTCGGGTTGATTTACCTGTGCCATAATATTTGTTTAAAAGACTCGATTCTTTAAATTGACTCTTTTCCGCCCTCTCACTTCCAACCTCATAACCTCATCTCATTGCCTTTTCAACCATGTCAACTTATTAACATGTCAACTTAATACGGTTTCAACGCCTGATAAATAGCCTCATGCACCTTCGGCCTTACGCTCATCCGCAGGAACTTATTTACATCCGGACTATTAACCCGGTTCGACAGGAAAACAAAAATCAGATTATTCCTGGGGTCAACCCAGAAACAAGTGCCGGTAAAACCCGTGTGGCCAAATGTTAACGGCGAAGCAGAAGCGCAGGGATACGGTTCTGCCCTCGTGGCATTGTCTTTTTCAGGTTTATCAAAACCCAGGCCGCGGCGGCTGATATCACTATGATACTGATTAAAATAATCTACCGTTGCCCGGCTAAAAAAGTTCTGACCGTTCAATACGCCACCATTCAATAACATTTGCGCCAGCACCGCCACTTCATAAGCATTACTGAACAACCCGGCATGCCCTGCCACACCGCCAAACATCGCAGCGCCGGGATCATGCACATACCCATGTATCAATTGACCACGGAATTCTTTTTCCCGTTCGGTGGGTGCAATATAGTCAAGCGGAAAACGCTCAGCCGGGTTGAACCCGGTAAAATTAAGGTTCAGTTTATCGTAAAAAGTTTTCTTTACGTATCTGTCAAGTGACAATTTTGATACCCGTTCTACAATCTTGCCCAGGAAAATATAATCATTATCGCTATACACATATTTATGCTGAGGGCCTAACTCGCTTTTTAAAATGCGGTTCATCATGGTATCTTCCCAATCTTTCCTGATATATAAGTTTGCGGCCACAGGAACATTATATAATGAATCGGGCGAGGTCCGGTATAATGTTGAAAGCGGCAGATTGCCGTTAGATGCATCAAGCGTTTCGCGATAGAAAGGAATGAACGCCTTCAGCCCTGCCTGGTGTAATAAAATATCCCACAACTTCAACGGCGCTTTATTACTGCCGCGTACCTGGGTTATGTAATCACCCAATGTTTTTTGAAGATCAAGCTTGCCCTCATCGTATAACTTCATGACCGATAAAGTGGTGGCCATGATCTTGGTCACAGAAGCCAGGTCATAAATGGTTTCAGGATAAACCGGTTCTGTACTATCGTATGTAAGATAACCAAAGGCTTTTTCATAAGCTACCTTTCCATCTTTTACTACCAGCACCACAGCACCGGGTATGGCCTTTTGTTTAATAGCATCATTTACGATGGAATCAATGGAAGTGGTCAATTTAGCAGCATTAAAACCCAGTTGACTGGCAGGTACTGTTGACAATAATTTTTTGGCAATAATGCCATCGCCATATTTAAACGAAGGGCAAACCGTTACGGGTAATTTACCACTTGCCAGAAAACGCCCATGCAGCAGATCGCAGGCTGTAACCTGGGTTATATCATCATCTTCGTACGCCGCCACCAGCACAGGCGAATTACACATATTTTTGATGGCATACGGATTACCAAATACAAACGTGATCGTTTTTTGCTGCGCCTGTATTCCGTTTATCAATTGCAGCGCCGCATTACTGATGCCGAAATTATTGGCCGGATAGCGTGCCAGTTTGTGCACACCAATGATCACAATATCATATCCCTTTTTCAATTTTTCCAGCATGGGCGCCACCCCGGTGCTGTCTTTTTTAAAATCAAAATAAAACACCTCTGCATTGTAGTCCTTCCGAACATGTTCTGCAAAAGCATTATCCTGTGTTAAACCAACACCAACATAAGCAATGTTCAGCCCCTTAAACAGCGGAAAAATGGCGGGGTCATCATTTCGTAACAGGGTAAGCGCGTCTTTGGCAATTGCACGGCGCGTAGACGCCACTTTGTTGTTGAGATCAGTCAACAGGTTCGCCGTATCTACCGGTTGCCAGTTGGCCAACCCGTATTGATACTTGGCGTATAACACCTTTCTTACATGCTCATTGATATCACTCCAGCTGAGTTTTCTCTTGCGGATGGCTTTGCGTATTTTTTTAATGCTGCCGGGAATATCGCCGGGTAAACAAAGCATGTCGTTACCAGCAATTAACGCCTCGCGGGAAGCTTCCCCATCGGGGAAATATTTTGTTACGCCCTTCATTTCAAGCGCATCGGTAAAAGTAAGACCGTTATAATTGAGTTCCTTGCGTAGTAGTTGAGTAACGTTGTTATAGGAAATAGAGGTGGGCTTATGTTCGGTATTG
>DASUVL010001062.1:0-4980 GCA_036379015.1 Niastella sp. | reverse complement strand
AGGTTGAGAACCTGGAAGGATTCGTGGACACCTTTGAATACCTGTACCGCCATAATATGGTATCGAAAAAATACCTGCACAAAGCCAAAAGCCACGCCGATTTACACATAGGTCATGTACTTAAACAACGGCAAAACCTGTCAGCCGCCCGTCATCATTATTGGCAGTCCTTAAAATACAATTTACTGCAGCCTGCATGTTATTGGCAGTTGTTAAAAACCTACCGCGAGCAATAACGAGCAGAATTGTTAGCTAATAATATCAATTTGCTGATCAATCTTTTAATTCTTTAGTCAAGATTGTCAATTGTTTACTAACTAATCCTGATTAATTCTGCCATTAAATGGGCTAAATCACTTATCAGGCTGTATTAAACGATAAACTACGAATCCGGTAAGCCCTACAACCCCACAGAACGCTCCATATTCATCTAATTATCCCCTTACAGGCAACGGTACATAATAATTATCCGTATGATTCTCAATGATCTGTCAGGCCTGTAATTATTCTGATCTGTCAGGTCACGTTAACGTCGAAATCGGATAGGTCAAACCGTTCAATAAATGAATAACGTATTACTATTCAACCCGCGGAGCGCTAAGTCAAAGCCAAGGATTCCCAATTCTATCCTCTCCATAGCTGCTGCTATCGAAGGATTGTATCCCTATGTTATTGTGGATGGAAACCTGGAAACAGATCCCTGGCAAAAGATCAACAGCTATTTAGCCAGTGGTTTATTCAAATATTTTGGTGTCACCTGTATGCCGGGTCCGCAACTCAGGCAAGCCATCCCGATCTCCAAAAATATCCGCGAACTATATCCCGACATAAAGATCATCTGGGGTGGTTACTTTCCATCTAACCAACCCAAGGTGGTGCTGCAGTCGGGTTTTGTTGATTTTATTGTAAATGGTCCTGGTGAAAAATGTTTCCCGGCTTTGTTGCAGGCGTTGGATAATGATCAACCGTGGACAACTATTCCCAATCTTATATACCCGTCGGAACAAGGCATTGTGAAAACCGGCAAAGACGAATTATACGACCAGGATGCCTTGCCGTCATTACCTTATGAAACACTCAACGGTTTTTATCCGTTACGCCGCTACCTTGGCAAAACCTATCTCGGTACGCGCACCATCGCCTATCATAGCAGCATGGGTTGCCCGTTCAAATGTTCGTTTTGTGCAGTAGTACCTATTTACAACGCCCGCTGGCGTGGCAAAAGCGCCCAACACATTTACGAGGACATTAAATACCTGAAAGATAAATACGGTGGTAATGCCGTTGAATTTCATGACAACAATTTTTTTGTGTCTGAAAAAAGGACGGTTGAGTTTTCAAAACTCATTCAACCCGAAAACATGGTGTGGTGGGGCGAAGGTAGAATTGATACCATCGATAAATATTCCGATCACTCCCTGGAACTCATGCGTGCTTCCGGTTGTAAGATGATCTTCTTTGGCGCTGAAACCGGCAACGATGAAATTCTGAAGAAGATGGATAAAGGCGGTACGCAAAGCAGTGCGCAGATCAGGGCTTTTGCCGCCCGCATGGCCAAATTCGATATTATTCCCGAATACTCTTTTGTTTTAGGAACGCCTGGTGAAACGCCGGAGCAGGTGATGAAACAAATTGACCAGGATATCGCGTTCATTAAAGAGATCAAAACCATCAATCCAAAAACCGAGATCATCATTTACCTGTATAGTCCCGTGCCTACCGAAGGTTCAGACCTATATCAAAAAGTATTGGAAAGCGGGTTTCATTTCCCCGAAAAACTGGAAGACTGGATCAGTCCGCACTGGGAAAATTTTGACTTGCGGAAAAATCCATTGACACCCTGGTTAACACCCGAAATGATTGATAAGATAAAAGATTTTGAAACCGTGTTGAACAGCTACTACCCTACTGTTTCAGATATCCGGTTAAATGCATTCAAGCGTGGGATCATGCGGAACCTGTCGGCCATCCGGTACAAAACCGGTTTGTACTGGAAACCGTATGAGCTAAAAGTGTTGCAGCTGTTATGGAAATACCGGCAACCTGAAATTGAAGGATTCTGAGCATCCTAATTTAAAGAACCATTGAGACAAGCCATCAAACAATTAACGACCCGTTTATATAAACCGCTGCTGGTAAAATACCTGTCGGCCACCCGCATGTATACCTATAAGGGGATCAGACTGGTGATACCGCCGGCCGTTTTTCACCCCGGATTCTTTTTCAGTACACGGTTATTGCTACGATATCTAATCGCGCTTCCCTTGAGGGATCGATCTTTTTTAGAACTGGGAGCAGGCAGCGGGTTAATAGCACTGTATGCAGCACGGCAAGGCGCTCATGTGATGGCAACCGACATTAACCCCGTGGCCATTCATTCGTTGATAATAAACAGCCAAAGCAATCGCATTTCCCTCACCATTATTGAATCGGATCTGTTCAACAACATACCGCAACAGGCTTTTGATATCATTGCTATCAATCCGCCTTATTATAAAAAGCAACCCCGTACACAGGCGGAGTACGCGTGGTATTGCGGCGAACAGGGAGAATATTTTAAGCAATTGTTCAACGGCCTGCAGCAATATATGCATCCGCAATCAATTGTACTGATGGTGTTATGCGATGGTTGCGATCTGAATATGATCAGGGAAATGGCAGCGGCCAATGGGTTTCATTTGAATTGTGTGCAAACAAAGACGAACTGGGTAGAGACTAATTTTATATTTAAAGTTGAAAAATTGACAGGTTGACAAGTTGATAAGGGCAAGACCTGTCAGGTTCGCTTTAGCCAACTGATCATCGAAGCCCCAGTAGCGAACCTTGCAGGTCTTTCACGTTTGCCGTTTCACGATTCACGATTGAAGATAACAATGATCACTAACAAACTATATCATACCTACCAGCGGTACAGAACATTGCAAACCGATATCATTAAGGCTTTGCCCATAGTGATATTGATGCCGCACAGCGCGTGCAACTGCCGTTGTGTAATGTGCGATATCTGGAAGGATAATAAAAATCTGAAGCAGCTAACAGAAAATGATATTACCGGTTTATTGAGCGCATTTAGAAAATTCGGTACCCGGGTAGTGGTGATGTCGGGTGGTGAAGCATTGCTAAATGCCAACTTCTTCCGGTTCTGTGAAATACTGAAACAGGAAAACATTTCGGTCACGTTGTTATCAACCGGTTTGGCTATTGAGAAAAAGGCAGAGCAGTTATTACAATGGGTGAACGACATTATTGTTTCACTCGATGGCGATGAAGCATTGCATGACCAGATCAGGCAGATACCGGGCGCTTTTCAAAAAATGCGACAGGGTGTACAGCTTATCAAATCTATGAACCCGGCTTTTCGCATTACGGCCCGCACGGTAATACATCGCCTGAACTTTCATCACTGGATACCGATCGTTAACAGTGCCATGGAAATGGGGCTCGACCAGATCAGTTTTTTACCAGCCGATGTAAGTAGTCATGCCTTTAACCGCGACACCTTATGGAGCAACGACCGGCAACAGGAAGTATTGATACATGAAGAAGAGCTGCCGGCCATGCAATCGGCTGTGCAGGAGTTGATCCGGTATCACCGCACGGCTATTGACCAAAAATTCATTGCCGAGTCGCCGGATAAATTACAAAAGATATACGGGTACTATGCGGCGTTTTATGGCAAGAACCCTTTCCCGTATAAAAAATGCAATGCGCCGTGGGTGTCAACAGTCATTGAAGCGGATGGAACGGTACGGCCCTGCTTTTTTCATGAACCCATTGGTAATATTCATCAGGAAAAACTGGAAACCATGCTGAATAGCAAAACAGCAATCGCTTTCAGAAAAAACCTGGATATGGATACCAATAGCACGTGTGTGAAGTGTGTGTGTTATTTGAATCTGGCGCCCAGGGCGGACATTTGAAATTAGTGAATTAGAAATATAGGTGAAGACGTCAATGGTCAAGCGTGAATTGTGAATAAAGTCCGTAACGATTCACAACCTGAACAGCCAGCAAGCAGGTTGGCCATTGACCGTTCACCTCGTTCGACCGGTCATCTGGGCCTCGCTTCGCTGAAGCTTCGCGACCGCGTGTCGCCAAAGCTTTAGCGGTGGCGCAAGGCGCAGCGGGCATTGTCCTTTCACAACAATATCAACATCATGAGCAACAACATCCTTTTCTCGCATTCTTATTTTTTACGCTTCGATCCCAAACAATGGGCTACCGGGCAGCCCTATCCCCCATTGGCTACCTTGTATGCAGCGGCCTTGATGCGTGAAAACGGATATACTGTTTCTCTGTTCGATACCATGTTTGCCCACAGCGCACCCGATGTGCAACCAGCTATTGATGTGCAATCGCCTGATTTCTTTGTGCTGTACGATGATGGATTCAACTACCTGACCAAAATGTGCCTTACCAATATGCGGGCAGCTGCTTTTGATATGATGAAACTGGCCAAAGCAAAAGGCTGTACGGTCATTGTATCCAGTTCAGACAGCACCGATCATTATGAAGAATATTTACGCGAAGGCGCCGACTTTATTATACTGGGCGAAGCAGAAATGACCTTGCTGGAATTGGTGCAGGCTATAAAGAATAAAGAAAACAATTTTCAACACATAGCCGGGCTGGCATTTGTACACGACCATCAAATTATTAAAACAACCCGGCGACTGGTAATGAAAGACCTCGATGCATTACCCCTACCCGCCTGGGACCTGATTGATATCACACCTTACCGGTCGATGTGGCTAAAAAGTTCTGGTTACTTCTCCCTGAACATGGTCACCACAAGAGGTTGCCCATTCAAATGTAACTGGTGCGCCAAACCGATCTATGGCAACCGGTACAACGCCCGCTCACCGGAAAAGGTAGTACAGGAACTACAATTGCTTAAAGAGAAATTTAAATTCGATCACATCTGGTTTTGCGACGACATATTTGGGCTGAAACCCGGGTGGGTACAAACCTTTGCCGATT
>DASUVL010001061.1:0-5865 GCA_036379015.1 Niastella sp. | reverse complement strand
TTTAACTGTTTAATTGGAAGGCATACTTATTCTGTTATTTTTGACCTTTAATCGAACGGCAAACGGCATATGGCAATCAACAAAGCGATTTACACTATTCTATTCCTTTTTATTGTATGTACAGGCAACGGGCAACTTGTTTTTTCGCTCGATGATGATGCGGCATACATTGCCCGGAAGGAGAAAGAAGCGGCAGCAGCCACCACAGACAGCGCAAAAGCGTACGCGTATCTTAAACTATCAGCTATGTGCCGGTTAATTGGCGATACCGCAAAGATCAGGGATTACCTGAACCGCGGCCAGGCATTGAGCAAACCCAATTCTTTTACCGAAGCGGCTTACTGGTTTTATAAAGCACAAACATTCTATTCCAGTGGCAACCTCCCGGCCATTGAATCGTGTTTACTAAAAGGCGATTCAATGTTGCGCCCGTTTGCGCATCCAGAAGCTTATAAGGTAAGAGGGCTTATACTGCATGCCTACGGCACCGTGCAACAGATGAAGGGAAGTGAGAAGGATGCAATGGATGTATTTTTAAACCAGGCCTTGCCGCTAGCCAAGCAATCGGGTGACGCATTCCTGATCGGTAATTTGGAAAAAGCCATTGCTATTGTTTTTATGAATGCAAACCGGCGTGCAGATGCCGCAGGCTATTTGCTCAGGGCTGTAGATCTTATAGAACGTTCGCCGGTTGATAACCCGGTGCGTTTGGAAACGTTGGTGGAAGTATATATATGTTCAGCCGAGAACTATTCGTATATGAAGAAGCTGGATTCTGCAAAGATCAACCTGGAGAAAGCAAGCCGCGTGTTGTCGCCAAAGCCCATGTCGAACCTCTACCTGACATACTATTTTGCAGAAGGTATTTATTATGATAAAAGTAATCAATTCAATGAAGCGGTTGCCAGTTTTAACAAGGGAATTGCTCTGGGAAAAAACGACGCGCGGTCCCAGTATGCTGTTAACCGGTTAAAAGGTGTCAAATACAAATCCCTTAGCAATAAAAAAGATTACCCGGCAGCTTTGGCAGTTTTACATGATCTGATGAAAAGTCCGCTGGTGTTTACTGCCGATAAAAAGACGTATTATAAAGAGCTGGCAGAAACCTATGCCGCTGCCGGCAACAAGGCGGAAGGGTACAACTGGGCTGCTAAATACATTGTATTAAGCGATAGTTTGTATGAAGCCAAATTTCAAAATGACATTGTAGAGTTTGAGAAGAAATACAAAAATGCCGAGAACCAGAAAAAGATCTCGCTGTTACAGGCCGCGAATGAAAAAGCAGCGTTAACCTCCCGCAATCATAAATTGTGGGCCTGGTTGTTTGGCGGTTTTAGCGTTTTCCTGCTGGCATTGGCCATCTTAGGCTGGTTATATTATAGAAATACCCGCAAATTAGCTGCACAGAAAGAAGTGAGCTATCAGCAACAACTGGCAGCCATCGGTCAGCAGCAACAATTGAAACTGGCAGGAGCATTATTACAAGGGGAGGAACGGGAGCGTAAACGGATGGCGGGCGATCTGCACGACGGGTTAGGTGGCATGCTGGCGGGCGTTAAAATAAATCTGTCGAGATTATCACCTGCGTCGAAGGAAGATGTATTTGCCAAAGACCTGCCGGTGATCATCAACCAGCTCGACAAGTCTGTGAACGAGCTCCGCCGTATAGCGCGGAACCTGATGCCCGAATCATTATTGAACAGCGGGTTAGAAATTGCCTTAAAAGAGATCTGCGAGTCTTTTGCTTCTCCGGAGCAGACAATAGATTTTCAGGCGTACAATATTGAAAAAGATATAACGCAGGATATGCAGGTGACCATATTCCGCATTGTGCAGGAGTTGCTCACCAATGCAGTACGCCATGCCGGTGCAACGGCTATCCTGGTGCAATGCAGTCAGAACGAAAATATATTTTTTATAACAGTGGAGGACAATGGCAAAGGCTTTTTGACAAGCCAGGTGGATGCAGGTAAAGGAATTGGATTAACGAATGTAAAGAACCGGGTCGATTACCTCAAGGGCACGCTGGACATAGAATCAGCGCCCGGGGCAGGTACTACCATAAATATTGAATTCCATGTTAGCTGATAAGAAGAAGATAACCATTGCTATTGTAGACGATCACCCCATTGTGCTGGAAGGTTTGCAAAAAGTGTTGATGCAGGCATATGATTATGTGAGCACCATTTGTTTTAATACGGGCGGAGAGTTCCTGAATTTTATTAAACAATCCGGCACGGGAACCGATATCGTTTTATTAGATATTACATTGCCTGATATCAATGGTATTGATCTCTGCAAACAGGTAAAAACGTTGTCGGCCGACACCTGTGTGCTGGCATTCAGCAATCATAACGAGCGCAGTACGATCATGAAGATGTTGCAGAACGGGGCCAGTGGCTATCTGCTCAAAAATTCATCGGCCAGTGAAGTGGTGTCCTGTATCAACGAGGCCCTGGCCGGACAAATCGCATTGAGCCGGGAAGCGAAGGAGATCATGGCCAAACCAACTGCCCGTGACCTGCAGATACTGCCTGCCCTCACCAAACGCGAAAAGGAGATCGTAAAACTCGTGGCAGATGGAAATACCAGTGCCGTCATTGCCGCACAGCTGCATGTAAGTCCGCTCACCGTGGAGACCCACCGCCGCAACCTGATGCAAAAGTTCAATGTAAAAAGCATGGCCGCTGCCATTAAAGTGGCCATGGACAATGGGCTGTTGTAAATGTGGGACTACAACGTTTTCTTCAATTTAACAGATACCTTCTCGCCATTCGTTTTTATCGTTATTGTCTTTTTAACGCTGGCCGCCGCATTGCCATTATAAGCCTTTGTGGTGGTATGGGTATAGGTGCCCTGGTATAAACCGTTTATGTATCTATCTGAATATCCGGTTACCTCGCTTCTGATGGACGTATGCACATAACCAAACTCGGAGTATAGTAAATATTCACCGGGCATCAGGTTGGTAAATTCAAAATGCCCCTCATTATCATACACCGTCGTTACCTTAATACATTCTGTAGCTTCTTTTGGCAGCGGGATGGCCCGGCCTTTTTTCCGGGAAGCCTCATTCAATTTCATCCACTCCTTAAAGTAATCGGTATAAGGGATCAGCACTACCGTTGTACCGCTTTGAGCAAATTGCTTTTTATTGATATTAAGAACGGCTATTCCTTTTAACATGCCCTCGTTTTGGTTGTCCCTTGCAAAAGCCTGACCGAGAACAACCGAGTTGCCAGATTGTACCATTTTAAGCGTTTGCTCTTTATTGAATTTGGTAGTAAAAGGGTTATAGTCGATCTCTTTATCTACCATCAGTATGCGCTGCCCCTGGGTTAATACTTCAACTTTCCACAAACGGCGTGAATCCTTATCGATAAAATAAGCATAGCTATCCTTCGTGGCTTCTTCAAAAACGTTTACCTGCCATACCTTGTGCTCACCCGTAAGGCTGCTTACGTACATGTTGCTTTTTACCTCTTCAATGCGGGCTTTCTTGGTATTTGTCTGGTTGCCGGGTTTATAATCATACACCGCCATATCGCTTTTATAGCCAGACGTAAGCGGTAATGACCCAAGCAGATAAGGATAGGTGTAGCTGTCAAAAAAAGCATTGTTTACGGCATCCTTAACGGATTGTCTTTTTTTGGTTTGTTTGTCATAGTAATAACCGGTGACTTCCTTGCCGTAGTGCAACACCATATCCTTGCTTTTGCTAAAAGACGAGCGGTAAATGGGTTTGAACGTATTTCCGTCGGAAATACTGGTGTCAACCGTAATGTCATTGGAGCCGGTCATTTGAAACGACGTATAAACCGCCAGGGTTTTATTGCTGGCATTCACTTGTATGGTAAAAGAACTAAATTCCACTTGTTGACCGCCCGACACTGCATAACAAGCCATTTCATAGGTCCCGTTTTTGATCCACTTTTTGTCCAGCACATTCTCACCGGGGACTAAAATTGTCTGGGCCTGACCGTAAAATCCGGTCGTGACTAACAAAATGGAGAAGAAGGTTTTCAAGTTTTTATATTTATTGATTATTTAATACAAAGTTAGGCAATGGAACTCCCGGGGGAAATACTGGAAAACCGGTATTTTTCAGAATACGCAGGGGGAAACCGGGAACAGGCATGCACGCTTATAGCCATAATCTGCACGCTTATTGGCAAAACAGCACATTTATCAAAAATAAAGGGGTGTTTTTATGATATTTGATATATTCGTTAACCGCAACCTAAAACTTTACGTAAACCTGTATATGAGAAGTTTTACATTACCTATCCTGGCTATTTGCATGTGCATGGTTTATAGTAATATGGCCACAGCACAGGGATCTAAACCATCTGTAGATAGCATTATTGATCTCCCATCTTCTTATTTTAATAAAATTCAAAATAAATATGCCGGTCTGGAAGACCGGCTTACCCAAAAAACAGACAAGTTGCTGCAACGGCTGTTCAGGCGGGAGAAGAAAATGCAGCGCAAGCTGGCGAAAGTAGATTCTGCGGGTGCGCAGCAATTGTTTGGGAATTCCGAAAAACAGTATGCCGACCTCAATGCTAAAATGAAGTCGGCCGGCGATAAGGTTACCGGCAGCAATGGCGCCTATATCCCCATGGTAGACTCCGTTAAAACCAGCTTGTCGTTCCTTAGTCAAAACAGCTCCTTAGTATCCCAATCGAAAGACTTACAGGACAAAGCAAAAGGATCGCTTGGCCAGGTAAACCAGTTGCAGTCAAAGCTGAAACAATCTGACGATGTAAAAGCTTTTGTACAGCAGCGTAAGCAACAGATCAAAGAATCGTTGAGTAAGTATAGCAAACTACCCAAGGGCTTATCCAATGATTTCGCAGGTTTCAGTAAAGATGCGTATTACTATAGTGCACAGGTAAAGGAGTATAAAGAAATGCTGAACAATCCGGACAAGATGATCGAGAAAGGATTGTCGTTGTTGAATAAGCTGCCGGCCTTTACGCAATTCATGAAGCAGCACAGCGAGCTGGCGAGTTTGTTCCGGTTGCCCGATAATTACGGCACGCCGCAAAGTCTGGCCGGTTTGCAAACGCGGTCGCAAGTGCAGCAGCAAATACAAACGCAGCTGGCCAGTGCCGGTCCAAACGCGCAGCAATACCTGCAACAGAACATGCAGGCGGCGCAGGCGCAATTAAACACGTTAAAAGACAAACTCAATAAACTGGGCGGCAGCGGTGGCGGAGGCGTCGATATGGATATACCCGACTTCAAACCCAATACGCAAAGAACAAAATCATTCTGGCAACGCCTGGAATATGGCACCAATTTTCAAACCGCGAAAAACAATTTCTTTCCCACTACCACCGATATGGGTTTATCAGTTGGATATAAACTGAATGATAAAAATACCGTAGGCGTTGGCGCCAGTTACAAAATGGGGTGGGGGCAGGATATCAAACATATTGCCATCACACATCAGGGCATTGGCTTGCGCTCATACATGGATATGAAGATCAAGGGCAGCTTCTACGCCAGTGGAGGCTTTGAATATAACTACCAGCCGGTAAATACAGATAGTTTATCCTCCACTTCCAGCATGCATTGGAATGAGATCTCCTCCTGGCAAAAGAGCGGACTGGTAGGCATCAGCAAGGTCGTTTCTGTTAAAAGCAAGTTTTTCAAGAAGACCAAACTGCAATTGATGTGGGATTTTTTAAGCTACCAACAACTACCAAGAACCCAACCAGTGAAGTTCAGGGTGGGGTATAATTTCTAATTAGTAAAATCTACAGCACGGTCGATACTACCCAATGGCAAATATTAAGCGGACATAAAATTCCACACAAGACCGATGTAACCCTTGGGACATGGTTTGTGTCATGAGGA
>DASUVL010001060.1:0-3151 GCA_036379015.1 Niastella sp. | reverse complement strand
GCATTGCCACCCTGCAATTTGTATTGTAAAAGCCGGTCTACCCAAAATCCATTATCCTTACTATTAAGTTTGTGCTGTTCAAGCCATTGCTTTTTCACTTTATTCAGGTAGGTTGTATCAGGTCCTTTCGCTACCATGTCGCTGAATTCTTTTTTAATTGCTTTTACCAGCGTATCTACTTTTTCAGGACCGCAGGGCAATTGCACTACAAAATTGTAATTCGGGTAGGGATACTTTCCCACATCAGCAGATGTTCCACCGCCATAAATGCCTTGTATCTTTTCCCGTAGTTCTTCAATGATGCGAATGTTCAACACGTCACTCAAAGCCTGGGCTTTTAGTTCTATATCTTCACTATAAGGTGTTTCTCCTGAATAAAATGCCAGGATCAAACTTTTATCTTCTTTACCCTTATTCAGAACGAAGGTTTTTTTACCGCTAACAGGGCGCACTTTGTTATCGGTAATAGTAAATTTTTTACCGGTTACCGGTAAGCTCGCTATGTACTTTTCAATAAAAGGTTTTATATCACTTTCTTTAAAACTGCCTGCAAATACAAAGTGCATTCCACTGAGATCGCCAAAACGTTCTTTATGAATTTGCAGCACCCTGTCATAACTGATCTTGTCAAAATAGGCACTGTTGGGTACTAATACCTGGGCCAACGGATTATTATCAAACAACGTTTTATACATGGTATCAACAAACGCAGCCTGCGGGTTGGCGCTGATCATAGCAAACTGCAACTTATTCCTTTGTACAAAAGCCCTGAACAGCGCTGTATCGCCGCGTGGCGCCGTACAATGCAAATAAGTTAACTGGAACATGGTTTCCAGGTCCTTTACGCTGCTGCTGCCCGTGAAACCATCTGATATGGTATTGAAAACGGGACTAACATTAACTGTTTTACCGGCGAGCGCCTTACCCAGATCAGTAGGTGAAAAATTACCAACACCCATAGCGCCGGTAACTGCTGTCATATACTCTGCGTTATATTTATCAGCCAGGCCATAATTGTTTTTACCGCCCGGGCGTGTGGCGCCCATAATGATCTGGTCATTTTTAAAATCAGTTGGTTTCAGCGTTACCGTAACGCCGTTGCTCAACTTATAATCGGTAGTACCCAGTATCGCATTTTTTGTAATGGCCAAAACTTTTCCGGCTTTCGGTTCTTTACTTAATAAATTGGTGGCAATGGCTTTTTCTTCATATGGTTTAATATCGGCTTTAGCCTTTGCATCGATGATGGCCAGCAGGTCTTTTTCTGCAAGTAATGATGTGGAGTCTTTCGCTTCAGGTCCACTCATGTATACAAACAGGTTTTGCTGATCTTTGATCGGTTTCGACACCGCGTTCACTTCATTCAGCGTTATTGACGGCAACATGGCTTTTGCATATTCGTATTCTTTTTCAATACCCGGTATTGGTTCCTGCACCAGGAAATTGTTCAGGTATTCTTCCACGTAATCGGCCGATTCGGTTTTGGCGCGATTGTTATAGGTTGTTTCGTAGTGGGCTAACATCGTTTTTTTAGCACGTTGCAATTCAGCTGCTGTAAAACCAAACCGCTTTACGCGTTCAATTTCCTCGGCCAGTGCATTCAAGGCTTTTTGAATATCGCCGGTTCCCGCAGCCGCCATGGCATTAAAAGATTCATATCCCCGGGCATACGATTCAAAATCAGCAGCGCCGTAAATAAATGGCGGGTTTTCTTTTTGTGTGAGCTCCTGCAGGCGTTCGTTCAACATTGACACAAACATTTGCTGTATCAATTCTTTGCGGTAATCGCCTACAGTAACAGCCGACTCTTTTTTAAAGGCGGGGTAATTAATAGCCACCCGGTAACCGGTTGCTTCCTTATCTGTTACTACCATCGCTTGCGATGAAGTATAAGAGGGTACATCGGCATAATCTCTTTTGCGCGGGTTGGAAGGATTGGTTAACCCCGCAAAATGTTTCTTAACCATCGCCTCGGCTTTGGCAACCTCAATATCTCCCACTACCACTACCGCCATCAGATCGGGCCGGTACCATTCTTTGTAGTAACGGCGGATGTTATTGACCGGGAAATTTCTGATGATGCTGTCCACCCCTATCGGCAATCGTTTGGCATATTTTGAACCTTCAAATAACCGGGGGTATATCTTTCTGAATATGCGTTCATTGGCCCCTTTGCCCATCCGGCTTTCTTCCAGGATGATGGCCCGTTCGCCATTGATATCGTCATCCAGGTAGGTTACGTTATGCGCCCAGTCTTCCAGCACCTGAAAACCTTTATCCAGGTTACCGGGTTTATCAGTTGGGATTGGCAGAATGTACACCGTTTCATCAAAACCTGTATAAGCATTCAGGTCATTTCCAAAACCAACGCCAATGTCTTGTAAAAAGGAAACGATATCATTCTTCTTGAAACGCGTGGTCCCGTTAAATGCCATGTGTTCGGCCATGTGGGCCAGTCCCTGCTGGTCTTCATCCTCGAGGATGGACCCGGCATTCAGCACCAGGCGCAGTTCTACTTTTTGTTCCGGCTTTTTATTCTGGCGGATGTAATACGTCAATCCGTTTTCCAGCTTTCCGATCTTTACTTTCGCATCAACCGGTAATTTGCTTTCCATAGATAACTGTGCCGTGGCTTCCTGAATTTCAAAAAAGCCAACCAGCAGCAATAGCCACCGGCCAACGGCACGTAAGGAATACGTCATGGTAGTTGTAGTTTTTGGTATACAAAAGTATTGGGGCTGGGCTTAAATCTAACACCCGTTTGTAAAAAAAGCAGAAGTAAGAGGTATGAAGCAGGAGGTAAGAAGAGAACTATACTTCAGGACTCATAAATAAATTCGAAAAAAAGAAAAAGTGAGCCTCGCGTTTAATAGCGAGCTCACTTTTTTATTATCTTCTTACTTCTTACATCCTACTTCTTACTTCATCCCCCACATATAATAAAGTTCAATATATTACTTAGCTACCTCCTGAATCACCGATCCCACATTACCGCTGGGCATTTGAATGTGCAGTAAAGCAGCCAGGGTAGGCGCAATATCGGTCATATAGGTCTCCCGGTTGGTTTTCCCCGGGGTAATATGCCATCCGTAAAACAACAAAGGGATATGGGCGTCATAGGGCTGCCAGGCACTGTGGGTGGTGCCGGTGG
>DASUVL010001059.1:0-5303 GCA_036379015.1 Niastella sp. | reverse complement strand
TAAGATTCGAACTTATAAAGCTTGCGTGAAAGGCAAGTGTTTTTCCATTAAACTAAACCACCATTGCGGCGCAAATGTAAACATTTCAATATAAAAATGTATTAGCGTTTTTTCGGATTATTTTTCTGATATGACTTGAATGAGTACAGGATTATGTATTCAAATAAAAACAGGGTCAATCTTCAAATTGCAGGCTAACTCATCAGTATTTCTATTTGTTGATTTTATTTAATAAATTCATATAAAATAAAATTATGACAAGTTCTATCCATGGTGATCCTGTTTCAGGTCCTGGAACAACACCACAGTATACACCAACAAGTGAGGAGAGAACGTTAGCCATTCTCTGCCATGTACTGACCATATTTTTCTGGTTATTTCCGCCATTGATCATTTATCTTATCAAAAAGGATGAGTCGGCATATGTAAAAGAACATGCCCGGGAAGCATTAAATTTTCAGATCACCATTGGTATTGTTTCAGTTGTGCTTGCACTTACCATTGTAGGCATCCTGCTTATATGGGTTGTGTGGATCGTGGCGGTGGTATTGATCATTATTGCGTCTATCAACGCCAGTGATAATAAGGTATATCGTTATCCATTGACGATAAGACTGATCAAATAGGTGTGATTATATTTACTCCGTTCTGAGATTTGTAACAGGGTTGCTGGTGGCTGCTTTAAGCGCTTTAAAGCTGACGGTGGCCAACGCTATGAACATGGCAACCGCCCCTGCTGATACAAATACCCACCAGCTCAGGTTTGTTCTGTACGCATATTGCTGTAACCAGTCATGCATAAAGTACCATGTGATGGGGCATGCAATAATAAAAGCGATGCCTATTAACAGGATGAATTCCCTGGAAAATAAATACACAATACTTTGTATACTTGCTCCAAGCACTTTTCGTATGCCAACTTCTTTTATCCGTTGTACCGCCATAAAAGAGGCTAAACCATACAGACCCAGGCAGCTCAAAAAAATGGCAATGGCGGCGAAACAGGTATACAAATTATACAACATGGTTTCCTGCTTGTAAAAGCCGGCAATTTTTTCATCCATAAACTGGTACTCAAAAACAAATTCAGGAAAGGCTTCATCCCATATCTTCCCAATTCCATCAACGACAGCACGCATATTGGCGCCAGCGATCTTAATGCTAACAGTATTGTACCTTCCTTTAACATTGCTGATAAATACCGGCGAGATATGGTCTTTGAATGATGCTGCGTTAAAATCTTTTATCACCCCTACAACAAGCCCTTTGATCTGGCCATTCCATAGATCAATCTCTTTATTAAGAACCATATTAGGATCAGTTAATCCCAATTTTTTTACAAGGGATTCATTAACCAGGAACTCCCTTATTGAATCTGTTCTGGTTATATTTCTGCCAGCCACAAGCGGCAATTGATAAGCAGGCAAATAATCGGCATCGGCAAACTTGCTAATGGCAGCAAAATCTACTACTACTTTATTATGGTTAAAATTGAAACCCGTCCACCAATTATCGTTATCTGAAGGAGATTGTGAATTAAAGCTCACCTGGCTAATGCCGCTGGTGTTCAGCAAGCGGTTACGAACATAATCCATCTTACTTCTTCCGGCACTATCATTAGGAAATGGTACATTAACCAGTGCCTCCTTATTAAATCCAACCGAGGTGTGATGAAAAAAACGCATCTGTTTCATCATAAGCAACATGCCTATAATGAGCGCCTGTGCAATAACAAATTGCACAACTACCAATGACCGCCTGAGATTTATATGCTGCCCACTTACTGATGTAAGCCTTGCCTTAAGCGCTGTTACCGGATTAAACGCCGCCAGTACAACAGAAGGGTAGAAGCCGGCCAATAATGTTACCAGCAAAGTGATCACAACGGTAAACATAATCATAACTGGTTGCCATAGCATGGAAGGAGACAGCCGGAGATCCAACAGCGTATTAATAAATGAAACCAGCGTTATAGCGAGCAAGTAGGATATTACTACAGAGCACGACACCAGTAAGAACGTTTCTGTCAGGAATTGCTTTTTTAACTGAAGCCTGCTGCTTCCCAACACTTTTCTCACACCTACTTCCCTTGATCTGTTAACTGCCTGGGCCGTGGAAAGGTTGATGAAATTCACACATGCAATCAATAAGATGAACCCGGCAATCAACCACAAGGTTCGAATGCGGGAAGGGCTTATCGATTTACCCAGGTAATTGCCCGCTTTTTCATCGAAATGCACCTGTTGTAAAGATTGCATTACCTGTATATTCTTATTGCCTGGCGTGCGGTATTTTTTGGAAAAACTGAACAGTGGTTGCGAAATTCGGGCGGTGGTGGCGCCCTTTTTTAAAAGCACATAACATTCGTGATTGCTGTCGATAGTCTCCCAATCGGTTGAATGGGAAAAGCCACCAAGCTCATACGGAGTCACCATACACAATTGAAAATCTGTATTGACTGGTACATCAGCCAATATGCCCGTGACCTTCAATAAGGTTTTACTTCCTAATCTTATTGTTTTCCCTATAGCATGCTGCCAGTCACCGAAATATTTAACGGCGGTTTCCCGGCTTAGTACGACGGAATTGGGTTCCGTCAAGGCAGTAGCTGGATTGCCTGCTAACCAGGGAAAATCGAAAATGCGAAAAAAAGAAGGCTCTGCAAAAAAGGCTCCGCTTTTCTCTTTAAATTTTTTAGCCGGGTGGCCATTCTCATCCATCACCAATACCTGTACATTACCCATTGAAAATATACCACATACTTCTTCAAACTGCGGGAAATCGTTTTTTATCGCTGTCGGTAAAGGAAAGGGTACCGCACTCGTTGAATCCCCATCAGTGCCTTTGGTAAGAATACGATATATGCTGTCCTTTTTTGAATGAAAGTTATCAAAGCTTTTTTCGTAATGTATTACCAAAAAAATGATCAGGCAAACAGCAATGCCTGTACTTAGCCCACTAATATTAATGACCAGATAACGTTTATTGCGCAACAGGCCGCGGATAGCTGTTTTAAAATAATTACGAAACATGATAAACTCTTTTCAGGTGTAGCAAAGTGGTAAGTATGGTTAACCTTACAACTTCGCTTATTCAGTGCCAATGTTCCAGTCGCCTGAAAATCAATCTACCTGTTGTTTAACCGCACTAACGAGTGCACGGTTTTGATACAGTATACGCACGGTTTCAGCACAGGTGCGAAACGCCAATCCACTTACGACATTACCGCCATAAAAGCAATGTAAAGGGTCAGTCCCCGACTGCAGTATCGCCAGGCGCAATAAACGACAGGCTTTCCCGGTACAGGCAGCTGGAAGAAAATCTGTTACGCACAAGAAATTGTAGTATAAACTTGTCTTAGGTCAATAATATTGAAATTATTTGCCATGCACTTAAAATGTTAAAATCTATTAACTATCTTGTATTAGGCAAAAAACCCATATTAACCAACCTCAATCCCTAGAACAAATCTAACTTTCGATGTCTCGCTTCCAATTCCCCTAAAAAGCCTTTGTTTTCTCCATTTTTCTGTAACTGAAGTGTTATTCCTTTTATTCTCGGTTAAACCAGTATGAATCCAGGTTCAAAATGATCTGATTTCACGGTTAATTATCATTAAAAAAGCATTGATGAAGCATATCTACTTCTTCAAATAGAATGGCTGTGTCCGTTAGAAAATAAGCAGGGAATAAATAACCCTGGTGCTTTAAACCATAATGCAGATTTGGTTTGAATAGGTATTCATATGTCTTGAAAATCCACTACGCCTTTTTTTGTTTTCTACCACAAACTGAATCAGCATTAACGTACATGAAAGGTAGTGTCATACATATCTTTTCAAATGGATCTGCTACCCTCACAAACGATTTAAAGCATGCTAATCGTTTAGGCATAGGTGTATTATTAATGTTTTGGCTTACGATACCATTCTTTGTTCAGGCCCAACACCTTGATAACAGAAAACGAACTGATTCATTTCAAAGGGCAAGATCAGCATCATCAGTTTTTAGAATATTAGCTAACACATATACTGTAACCGGCGGAGGCGCTTTTTGCAGTGGGGGAATTGGTGTGGCTGTGGGCCTCGATGATTCTGAAACAGACACAACCTACCAGCTTCAACTTAATGGAACAAATATCGGATCACCTGTTGCCGGCACAGGTGATCCGATAAGCTTTGGACTGCAAACTGCACCAGGAACATATACCGTTCTTGCTAATACATCAAATGGCCCCATGTTGATGAATGGAAGCGCAACGGTAACTGTAAATACATTACCAACGCCAACGGCAGGAAGTAATACCCCACAATGCGCCGGTGCTACGCTTAACCTGACAGCCAATGGCGGCAGTACCTATAGTTGGACAGGCCCCAACGGATTTACATCATCATCACCAACCCCTTCGATCATCAATGCGACCACCGCAACTTCAGGAATTTATACGGTAGTTGTAACGGATGGAAATGGATGTTCAGCAACAACTACCACCAATGTAACCATCAATGCATTACCAATTCCAACAGCAGGAAGTAATACCCCACAATGCGCCGGTTCAACCCTGAACCTGAACGCCAGCGGCGGCGTGAGTTATAGCTGGACAGGCCCCAACGGATTTACATCATCAACACCAACCCCTTCGATCACCAATGCGACCACCGCAGCTTCAGGAATTTATACGGTAGTTGTAACGGATGGAAATGGATGTTCGGCAACAACTACCACCAATGTAACCATCAATGCATTACCAACGCCAACGGCAGGAAGCAATACGCCACAATGCGCCGGCTCAACACTGAACCTGAACGCCAGCGGCGGCGTGAGTTATAGCTGGACAGGCCCCAACGGATTTACATCATCATCTGCAACCCCTTCGATCACCAATGTGACCACCGCGGCTTCAGGAATTTATACGGTAGTTGTAACGGATGGAAATGGATGTTCAGCAACAACGACCACCAATGTAACCATCAATGCATTACCAATTCCAACAGCAGGAAGTAATACCCCACAATGCGCCGGTTCAACCCTGAACCTGACCGCCAATGGTGGTTCTACTTATAGCTGGACCGGACCAAACGGATTTACCTCATCATCACCAACTCCTTCGATCGCCAATGTGACCACAGGGGCTTCAGGAATTTATACAGTAACAGTAACAGATGGAAATGGATGTTCAGCAACAACTACCACCAATGTAACCATCAATGCATTACCAATTCCAACAGCGGGCAGCAACACACCGCAGTGCGCCGGCTCTACTTTAAACCTGACCGCCACTGGCGGCACAAGCTATAGCTGGAC
>DASUVL010001058.1:0-8503 GCA_036379015.1 Niastella sp. | reverse complement strand
GCGTATTACTTCTTGTTTTGGTCGTCCTGGCAAGGCTATCAGGTCAGGCGCAGGAATATCCGAAAGCCATTTTTTCCGGCGATTATCCCGATCCATCCATTATCCGGGAGGGAGAAGATTATTACATGACGCATTCTCCTTTTTATTACGCGCCCGGTTTTTTGATCTGGCATTCGAAAGACCTTCTGCACTGGGAACCTGTTTGCCGGGCGATCACGGAATATAAAGGTTCTGCGATGGCGCCTGACCTGGTGAAGTACAAGGGAAAATATTACATCTACTACCCGGCTGCCAATACGAATTGGGTGGTTTGGGCAGATAACGTCAGGGGACCTTGGAGTAAACCTATAGATTTGAAAGTTGCAGGTATTGATCCGGGGCATGTGGCCGATGAAAGCGGCAACCGTTACCTGTACCTGAATGAAGGTGACGTAATTCAATTGACAGCGGATGGTCTGGCAATCATTGGCAAAAAGAAAAAAATATATGAAGGCTGGGTGTACCCCAAAAGCTGGGTTACAGAATGTATGTGCCTCGAATCGCCCAAGCTGAATTATCATAACGGTTATTATTACATGACTTCTGCAGAGGGAGGTACTGCAGGGCCGGCAACCAGCCATATGGTCGTTGCTGCGCGCTCCAAAAGTATTTTGGGGCCATGGGAGAATTCACCCTATAATCCTGTTGTGCACACGTATAGTGCGGATGATAACTGGTGGTCGAAAGGTCATGGCACGTTGATAGACGATGTGAACGGAAACTGGTGGATGGTCTATCATGCATATGCCCATGGCCATCATACCCTGGGGCGACAAACGCTGATTGAACCTGTTGAGTGGACCAGTGACGGCTGGTACAGGACCAAAGCTACCAATCCCCCTATAAAGCCAACGACTCCGATAAAGCATGGGCTTGAACTTTCTGACGAATTAAAAGGAGATAAGTTAGGCATTCAGTGGACCTTCTGGAAAGAGTTTGCACCGCAGTCACTTACCTTCAAACAACAAAGCCTATTTGTAGAAGCAAAAGGAACAACGCCTGCCAATGCCCGCCTTTTGCTAACCACCGCTACAGATAAGAATTATGAAACACAGGTAGCAATAACCGCAGGGCAGGGTAATACAGCCGGCCTCATCCTGTACTATAACGAGGACGCTTATGCCGGTGTAGTTTCCGACGGAAGCCGGTTTATCATTTACAAAAATGCCAAAGATTCAGTAACAGTGCCGAATAAACTGGGAAAGCACTTCTATCTAAAATTGCATAATCAGGGAAACAAAGTCGGCATATGGGCGGGTAAGGATGGAAAGACATGGACTTCTATTATAGAGGACCTGGATGTATCCGGATTAAACCATAACAAATTCGGTGGGTTTTACGCATTGCGCATCGGCCTGTTGTCAGCAGGAAAAGGACGTGCCCAATTCAATCAGCTCCGGTATAAAAATGCGGTTCCGCAGGAAAAGGATATGAGTGCTTACCTGATGGTTTTCCATAAAGATGAAACGCATGGTTTGTACATGGCGTTGAGCCCGGACGGTTATAAATTTACCGCATTGAACAACGGCAAACCGGTTATTGCCGGTGACACTATCGCTATGCAGAAAGGCATTCGTGATCCGCATATTTACCGGGGACCCGACGGAGGCTTTTATTTAGCCATGACCGATCTGCATGTCTTCGCAAAAAGAGAGGGTCTTAGGGATACAGAGTGGGAACGTGACGGAAAACAGTATGGCTGGGGAAATAACCGTGGCCTGGTACTGATGAAATCATGGGATCTGATCAACTGGAAACGCACCAATATACAATTTGATACCCTGTCGGCCGGGTTGAGTGAAATAGGATGCGCATGGGCGCCTGAAACTTTGTACGACGAGCAAAAAGGGAAGTTGGTGATCTACTTTACAATGCGATTCAAAAACGAGAAGAATAAACTATACTATGTATATGTAAATGATGGTTTCGATAAAATTGAAACCCTGCCTCAGCTCCTGTTCCAGTATCCCAATCCACAGGTTTCGGCTATTGATGCCGACATTACCAGGGTGGGGGATAAGTACCGGATGTTTTATGTTGCACACGATGGGCAGGCAGGTATCAAACAGGCTACTTCCAATAAAATAAATGGCGATTATCAGTTTGACGCCCGTTGGTACGACCCGGAAAAAGCCTCCTGTGAGGCGCCCCATGTATGGAAGCGTATCGGTGAAAACAAATGGGTATTGATGTATGATATATACGGACTGACACCACACAATTTTGGATTCAGCGAAACCAGCGATTTTGTAAACTTTACTGATCTGGGCCATTTCAATGAGGGCGTGATGAAGACCACCAATTTTATTGCACCCAAGCATGGCGCTATTATTCATTTAACAAAAGAAGAAGCCACAAAACTGGCGCAACGTTGGGGACTTTCGTACGATTCGCTTACTGAGCCGAATAAAAACAACCCGGTATTGCAGGGAAGTTATGCCGACCCGGAAATTCTATATGCTGAAAAAACTAAAAAGTATTATATCTACCCTACGAGCGATGGCTATGCAAATTGGAGCGGTACTTCCTTCAAGGCATTTTCTTCGAAAGACCTGAAAAGCTGGAACGATGAGGGCGTGATACTGGACCTGGAAAAAGATGTTTCATGGACTCACCGGAATGCGTGGGCGCCCTGTATTATAGAGAAAAAAGATAAAAAGGGAGATTACAAATACTATTATTATTTCACGGCTGGTCAAAAAATTGGTGTCGCAGTGGCCGATCATCCAACAGGCCCGTTTAAAGATGCAGGCAAACCTTTGATAGACAATTTACCGGAAGGAGTGCTGCGTGGGCAAAACATAGACCCTGATGTATTTACAGACCCGAAAACCGGAAAGACCTTCCTGTATTGGGGTAACGCATTTATGGCCGTTTGTGAATTGAATGATGACATGGTTTCAATAAAACCGAACACAACAAAGATCCTGATTTCAGATAACGAATATTTTAGCGAAGGGTCTTACGTTTTCTATCGTAACGGCTATTATTATTTCATGTGGTCGAAGAACGACACCCGCAGTCACGAATACCAGGTGCGCTATGTGAAATCAACTTCTCCTACAGGGCCGATAGATCCTTCAAAAGGAGAGATCATTCTGAGCAAAGATCCTGGCAAAGGAATCTTTGCCACGGGCCATCATTCCGTGTTGCAGGTTCACGGCAAAGATGAATGGTATATCGTTTACCACCGGTTTAAACGCCCCGGTGGTATTTATATGGGACCGGAGGCAGGTTACAACCGGGAAGTCTGTATAGATAAACTGGTGTTTAATGAAGATGGCAGCATCCGTACAATTATTCCAACACTTTAACAGGTGGTATCAGTCCACACAAATGCGGTTAATGTTTTGCAATATGAGAAAATACAAAACACACATAGTTTATTTGATACTGTTTTTAGCATTGGGGGTCAATCGGTGATGCAACTATACAACTCCTGCTTGCCTCTTATCCTTTACCATTCCTGCAAGGGTTTAAGTGATGATTTTTTTACAGACACTGGCTTTTCTCCCGGTACCAGTATTACGGTAAATGCCTGTTTGGTGTGTGCTGGTACTACCACTTCAAATCCTATGAGTACCGTACCCAAATTAAGCGCATCATAATTGTTAGCAGGGTCAGTTGGCCAGGTCCTGATCACCGTTTCCGCAGGCAGGCCGTTAACATAGAGCGTACACTTTTTGCCTTTATTTTCCAATTGTGCCTGGTTGCCATTAATGGAAACAAGACGGGCGGGGGTAAGCATAGCCCATCGGATAACGCTGACGCTATCACCAGTTTCAACTTCGTCACGAACTGTTACATATTGCTTGTTCACAATGGCAACGCCCCGCACTGCTTTTACCAGTTGGCGGGCATAAAGAGCGCTCATGTCAATAACGGCATGGGTGAATAGGGAGTCATTCGAATGTTTCGTGATAACGGCTCTTCCCTTCACGGCCTGCAAAGAATTATTAACGGTGAGTGTGCTGTGCGAGAAATTGGAATACCGGAATACTTTCCACCGGTCCGAAGTCTGGCTCATATCCCATATTTTGAGTCCTTTTGATTCCAGCGATTCATACTCCTGCATACCCAGGTCTGCGCTCCATCTCACGCCTTCTGCATCCATCACAAAAGAACCAATATCCATATGCGCATGTCCTGCTGAGGGAGTGCCTCCCTTAAATCCTATATAAATAGCATCGGGATTTGTCCATGAGCTGCGCATCATAGCTATCGGGTTCTCTCCATCGCCCACCCATACAGGTGTTGCCGGTGGCTGCGCTTTATTCAGGTTCATATCCTTACCCCATATCAGGGCTGCCGGTAAAAAACGGTTCCATTTTGGCAGCGTTTTTCCTTTCTGCATATTTGCCTGCTCCTGCCACAGCAGGGATGGGTCATGCAGTTTGCCTGCAAACCATAACATGGCCGGTTGCAGTCCATCGGCTGAACTACCGCAATCTGAATAATTAAAAGGCTGGCCCGATGACCCTACCAGGTGTTCATAAAAAGCGGCAGTGCGTAAAAAGCCGGGCGCCTGTGAAAGTTGATAATCGGTACCGAAGATCTGCTCGAGCGCGCTGATGAAAAACACATTATAGCTGGTGCCGTAGGCCCAATAGCTATATCCCTCGGTGTAATTGCCATCAGGGGCATACGTCTTCATAGGTATCTGTATGCTTTTTAAAGCCCGCTCTACCAATTGTACAGATAATGCGCGCTGGTCTTCATAAACCGCCAGGGCGCCAAAGCTAATGCCCGTATTGCATACCTGGTTCCAGTTGTTATTACCCCTCAGCCATCCGTTGTACTTATCATCTAAGGAAGGCGTTAACCCTTTGGTGATGATTGCCTGGCTGATCAATTGGCGGGAAGCGGCAGAAAGGTCATTATACAGCCAATCATAACCGATAGCTACAGCCATCGTCATTTCCGCTACATCCAGGAAATGATCAGGGTTCCAGTCCTTAAACTGGCACACGGCCAGCAATTCCTCTTCGCATTTATTAAAGTACTTCTTTTTATGCGTCATACGCCAGGCATAAGACAGGAAAAAAATACGCCGGAGGCTTTCCCTCGATTTGCTCAACAACCGCCTGCCAATCAACACCCGTTCAACCGGTGGCTGGCCAATGATAAAATCGCATTCAGTCAGCAGATCGTTGTGCACCTTTTCCCAAAGCGGATTGGCTTTAATAGCCTGTTGTATCAAGTCCTCCTGTCCTTTCAGCAACAATAACCGGGGGTGGTCCTTTATGCGGGAAGTATCAATGATGCCGCCACGGCAGGGCGTAAAAATAAAAAGGCAGGCACAAAGCAGGGTAGTCAGCAGTGGCATGCTGCCTCGTAAGCGATAGCGGATGTTATTTGTCATATGCATGGTACAATGATCTCTCTAAATTAAAACATGTTTATTCGTATAACCGCGGATTTTTTTTTTCTCCTGCAATTATATTCCTGTTGGCAAGCAATAGCCTGTACCGGTTCAGGGCTTCCAGGAAATAATAATCGGCATATACCAGCGGCACATCGATCTCTGTACCGTGGGCAATGCTGCCAACACAATGCTTTAACAGGAAATCGCCGTTCTCGCCGGCTGACGCTCTATAGGCAGGAGCGCTTAATGCATGGAGAATATCAATGGCGGCCGCTTTGTATTTTTCTCCTGCTGTACCCAGCCAGGTACTCAGTTCAAATAGGGCAGAGGCTGTAATGGCTGCGGCAGAAGCGTCCCGGTAATTAACGGGCGTTTCTTTGGCATGTGACCGCACCGAAGGATAATAGCCCGGCGCATTGGCGTTAAAATCCCAGTAAGCCACTTTATCGGCAGGCAAACTTTTATTGTCAAGGTAATAATCTGCCATCTTGCGGGCCGTAAGCAGGAACCGTTTGTCTTTGGTTTCCCGGTACGTCATGGTAAATCCATAAATGCCCCATGATTGTCCGCGTGCCCAGGTTGAATTGTTTGCATATCCCTGGGCTGTTTCTTTTGAAAGCACTTTACCTGTCAGCGAATCATAGCAAACCACATGGTAACAACTGTAATCGGGCCTGAGCTGGTTTTTGATCACGTTCTGGGCATGTGTAATGGCAATATTCCTGAAAGAAGGATCGCCGGTAACCTTTGATGCAAAGAACAGCAGCTCCAGGTTCATCATATTATCGATGATAACCGGGTAATAATATTTCCCTTTGCCATCCCAGGAGCCGAACCCGTTCCATGATTTGATGCTGCCCGTTTTTGGGCTGAACCTTGTACTGAGCGATCTGGCCGCATTCACCAATACCTGTTTGTATTGTTCGTTCCCGGTTAACCGGTAGGCATTACCATAGCTGCAGTACAGCATAAAACCCAGGTCGTGGTGCTCGGTAAAATATTGTAATGATTCCAGTTTTTCCGTCCATAGAATAGCATTGCTTTTCAGCGCAGCGTCGCCGGTACCCTCATAAGCATACCATAAGGCGCCGGGAAAAAAACCGGAAGTCCATTCATACTTATTGGTCAGTTTCAACCTGCCTTCCTTATCAATGGTCCTTGGGAACAGCGAATCATATTTGTCTGCAACCGTCAGCATTTTTTTGAGCTGACTATCGGCGAAGGAGAAATTGTCTGCAATAAATCCGGATTCACTTCTATGTGGCATGAAGGCCAGCGCGCATAAACCGCCTGCCAGCAAAATGGTTCCTAATTTTTTCATGAAACGTATTTTTAGGATAATTATCTATTGAACAGTAATGGTAAATGACTTTGTTGTGTAACTACTCTCACCGGTACTGATCTTTCCGCCGCTAAAAACAGCTTCGTAAGTGCCGGCTGCAGCATATATATAAGGATATATCAGGTCGCCAGCAGTTTGTGAAACCGCCTTGATGGGCACTCCGGCATCGGGCGTTACTTTCTTCAGATCGATTGGGCCAGTGATCATCCATGCTTCTGCTGCAGCCGTAGCTGCCCCGGCAGAAGTGGCGCCGGTAATCACCAGCGACGTGGAGCCTATAGACCAGTTGTAATTATTACTCACCTTGCAGGCAAAAAATCCCGGGCTGTAAGTGCTTACGCCGTAGTTGGTATAGGCAATGTTGTATGCATTCATATTGGCAATAACATACTTAGTACCATCTGTCAGCATATTGGTCACCGCAAATGAATCTATCGTCCATTTGTTCTGCGTTGTTCCTGCAAAGCCAGCATACTTAAAGGCAATAAAAACCGGCTTGTCCTGGGCGCTGAGATCTGAAAGATCAATATTGCCTGAGGAAGTGACGGTACCGGTAGAAAAAGAAGCTTTTGAACTAATATCTGTCCAGGTGGCGCTGCTGATGCGGTTAATTGTTTCCGTTGTATCGGTTACTATTATACCAGAAAAATTATTGGATACCAGCAAGGCCAGCGAACCGGCCTGCGAACCGTTGGCCCTTGTTGTTCTGAATCGTAACAAGGGGACGCCGTTGGCCGAAGTTCTGTCCCTGTACTCATATCGCTTGCCCGGTTCTCCTGAATAAAAACTGATCACATCGGGGTTGCCGGTAAAACCAAACCGGAGTGTATCGCCGGTATGCAACGTGGTGGTGTTAACGGTAACATCAAAATTGGCATCCCCTGTGCTCAGCGTTTTTTGGCAAGCAGTAAACAGGAGGCCTGTTAAGATAAAAGAAAGAATATACCTGATCATGCTATTGTTTTTTGTTTTACCAACCGGGGTTTTGTGTCATGGCCTTATTAATATTTATTTCCAGCGAAGGGATCGGCAGCAATAAATACCTCGTGGAGGTAGCGGCGGTAGCATACCCGAGTACCCACCTGCCCTTATTGGTAGTGCTGGCATTGGATGCATTGATCTCTGTTACCATCTCATTCATGGTGGTAGTGAAAATGCCCCATCTGATCAGGTCGGCTTTGCGCAAACCTTCAAAGCACAGTTCCCGGGCACGCTCATCTATAATGGCTTGTCTGAACTGGTCTTTCGATAAACCGGCAGGCAGGTCGGCTACAAGGCTTGGTGCGTTGGGGGGTAATCCATAAGCCCTTCTTCGCACCTGGTTAATAGCATCATAGGCGATAGCAGTTGGGCTGTTCACTTCATTCTCTGCTTCTGCCTGCATAAGCAGTACGTCGGCATAACGAAGTATAGGAAAATTGGTGCCGTTCACATATTGCTGTTTGGGCGGAGAAGGCAGTTCATAATACCGCCGCCATTTACCGGCTTCACGGCCTATGATATTGCTGGCTGTGTAATAGCTTCGGGTAGCAGAAGTAGTGGAGCTCACAAAAGAAAAAGGCGCTATCGCCCAGTCGCGGCGGTAATCACCGTTGCCATACAGTTTATAGAGCTTAATAGTGGTCCTGATATTGGCGCCGGCAAAACCGGTATCCAGGTTGTTGCATCCCAGGCTCATAGTGCCCAGCTTGCCCAGTTCCCAATAGGCGGTATTGTTCTTATTGGTATAAAAATCGGCTTCCCACATGCATTCCTTT
>DASUVL010001057.1:0-8360 GCA_036379015.1 Niastella sp. | reverse complement strand
TCAGGCACTGCGTTGGGGAATAAAGCAGCCAGCAGTACCTGTTGCATATCTTCCAACGGAAAATTATTGTGCGTGGTAAAATCCATGGGAGCGTTGATCAAACTATCCTGCCGGTTGAAATGGGCACGGCCTACCAATATTTTTTTACGAAAGTTAAACGGTACCGGACTGAAGCCTGCCAGTTGTGCATACAGCAAACTATCGCCCTGCATAAACCTGATGGGATTGGTATGGCGGTTCTCATCTTCATTCATCGTCACAAACCGGCGGGTAATGCGTGTATCGGTATATCCCATTTGCCACAATCGCTCATTCAAAGGCTGTTGACCTATAAATTCATACAACCGGTTATAGGCATCATTATCGCTTACCAGGAATATCTTTTTTACATAATGCGCTACCGATGGTAATAAGTTAGCAGCACTGCTGTCATACCTTACTTTTGTTTGCCGGCGGTAAGCGCTATCGGTAAGCATGGTAGTATACTTGTTAATGCCATGACTGTTCAACGTATTGATCTTTTCCAGGGCCAGTAAGGCCGTGGGTAATTTAACCATGGAAGCCGGGTTAAAATATTCGTTACGGTTAACCCTGTAATAATAATTGGTAAAATGCGGCTTGTTATTTTTATCCCGGTCAATCTTTGTGTAGATAAGCTGATAATGAAACGTATCAGGCTGGTTCAAAATCTCTTTTAAAAAGGGCGAAGCTTTTTGCCGCACCAATTGTTCAAGCCACACATCTGTTTTGCATTGTGCTTTCGCTACACAAGTTGTTGCTAACAATGCCGTTATTAGCACAGATTGTTTCATGCGCAAAAGGTACAAACAAAAAAAGCGCCGGGATAATTTTTTACAACGCATAAACCGGCAATCGTGAATCGGCAATCCGACTTCAGACTTCTGACCTCCGACTTCTGACTTCCGACCTCAGACTTCTGACTTCCGACCTCAGACTTCTGACTTCAGACATCTGCCTTTCGTCTTCCATTTTTTCATTTTTCATTCAACATTTCTCATTTTTAATTTCCTTGCACTTTCCCCTATATTGCACCCTTTAAAATTGCCATTCCATGAAACTTGTTTCTTATCTCAGCGAAGGTCACGACCGTGTAGCCATACTGGTAGACGGATTGCTATATAATGCCGAAGTTTTACACCCCGATCTGCCACAAAATATGAGTATGTTCCTGAGCTATTGGGAAGATGCCTATTCTATGGCGCTGGGCGGAGAAATGATGATCAGAGATGGGAAAATCCCCCAAAGCAAAGGCTTTGCGTACGAAAGCGTAACACTCCTGGCGCCGATTCCATTTCCCACCTCCTGTCGTGATGGCTATGCTTTCCGCCAGCATGTGGCAGCGGCCCGCCGTAACCGCAAAGTACCCATGATCCCCGAATTTGATCAATACCCCATTTTCTATTTTACCAATCACCACAGCATACAGGGACCTGGTGATGTACAATGTATGCCCGATCATTTTGAAAAACTCGATTTTGAGCTGGAAGTCGCCATTGTCGTTTGTAAACAGGGCCGAAACATCAGGGCAGAAGAAGCCGACGAGTATATTGGCGGATTAATGATCATGAACGACATGAGCGCCCGCCGCCTGCAAATGGAAGAAATGCTACTGAACCTGGGCCCCGCTAAAGGAAAGGATTTTTCTACGGTCATTGGTCCCTGGCTGGTTACATTAGATGAATTACAGCCATACGAAGTACCCACCAAAGAAGGGCATACCGGAAAAAGCTTCAACTTGCGCATGCAATGCCGGGTGAACGGCCAGCAGGTTAGCGATGGCAATATGAAAGATATGGACTGGACCTTTGCCGAGATCATCGAAAGGGCATCCTATGGCGTTGATCTGTATCCTGGCGATGTTATTGGCAGCGGCACCGTAGGCACCGGTTGCTTTTTAGAGTTGAATGGAACAGGCAAACTGAATGATCCCGAATACCAGGAACAATGGCTGCAGCCTGGCGATGTAGTTGAAATGGAAATTGATGGCCTGGGAATACTCAGTAACACCATCGTTAAAGAAGACGATGATTATTCGATATTAGCCAGAAAGAAATCAGTCTAAAATAAGAAGTTCTGTATTTCATTAGCAAATTATCACATTATCATATTAGCACATTAGTTTTAGTTTATCATGATACTTGATTTAAAAGAACTAACAACGGTTCAAAGACAAAACTACCTGCAACACGCAATAGCGCCCAGGCCTATTTGCTTTGCCAGTACGGTTGATAAGGCAGGTACCGTAAACCTGAGCCCATTTAGCTTTTTTAATCTGTTTTCTACCAACCCGGCGATCGTTATTTTTTCACCCAGCCGACGGGTACGCGATAATTCAACCAAGCACACCTTACAAAATGTGATGGAAGTGCCCGAAGTGGTGATCAACATAGTTGACTATGACATGGTATACCAAACCAGCCTGGCCAGCTGCGAATTTCCCAAAGAAGTGAACGAATTCGTAAAAGCCGGATTTACTGCCGAGCCGGCTACCCTGGTACAACCGCCGATGGTTAAAGAAAGCAAGATAAAACTGGAATGCAGGGTGCATGAAATAAAACCATTGGGCACCGAAGGTGGCGCTGGCAACCTGGTCATTTGCGAAGTACTGCGCATGCATATTGCCGATGAATTGCTGAACGAAAAGAACATGATCGACCAACGCAAGCTGCACCATGTAGCCCGGCTGGGCGGCGATTGGTATTGCAAGGTTGATGAAACAAATCTCTTTCAGGTAGAAAAACCCAATACCCAACTGGGCATTGGCATTGATGCCCTCCCTACGCCCATTAAAAATAGTAAGATCCTTACCGGCAATAACCTGGCCCAGCTGGGTAATGTAAACGAAATGCCGGTTATTGATCCATCTTTTGACGATGCACAACTAAAAAGCATCTTTCAATATTATGCGGTAAACCCTGCCGATATGGAGATTGAATTACACACATATGCCAAAAAGCTGTTAAACGAAGGGCGGGTGCAGGATGCCTGGCAGGTGCTGCTGGCGTTAAACTAATGTTACATGCTACAAGGCTTGCCCCGGACATGCCGGGCTGCGCATTTCACGGTTTCCTTGTAACCTGTCCCGACACGTCGGGGCAACAAGCAACCATTCTACCCTCTTCTTCCCCGATAACCTGCCCCGGCACAGCGGGGTAACTGCAACCATTCTCCCCACGGTTGTTAGAGTCCTCCACAACAAGTACCTTTGCAGCCGCATTTGCAATTATATGAGTACACAACATTTGTCAGAACAGGAGATAATTAGACGCGAAAAATTACAGGAATTACAAAAGCTGGGCATAGATCCATACCCCGCGCCACTTTACCCGGTTAATATTACTGCAGCCTACATTAAGGAACATTACAAGGGTGAAGAAAATAAGGCCGATTTTGCCAACGTATGTCTGGCCGGCCGTATTATGAGCATCCGCGACATGGGTAAAGCTTCTTTTGCTGTAATGCAGGATAGCAGCGGTAAAATTCAGTTGTATATTAAACGTGACGAGATCTGCCCAGGTGAAGACAAGTTGATGTACGATAAAGTATGGAAATACCTTACTGATTTAGGAGATATTATTGGTGTAAAAGGATACGTATTCACCACTAAAACCGGCGAAACATCCGTACACGTTACCGAGCTTACCTTCCTTACCAAATCGTTAAAACCATTACCGGTCGTAAGAGAGAAAGAAGGTGAGACATTTGATGCCGTCACTGACCCTGAGTTCCGCTACCGCCAACGGTATGTAGACCTGATCATCAATCCGCAGGTAAAAGAGGTATTTACAAAACGCAGCCAGCTTATCAATACCATCCGTGAGTACTTAAATGCACAAGGCGCCCTGGAAGTAGATACACCGGTGTTGCAAACCATTCCTGGCGGTGCATCTGCCCGTCCGTTTATTACGCATCACAATGCATTGGATGTGCCATTTTATCTGCGTATTGCCAATGAGCTGTACCTGAAACGCCTTATTGTGGGCGGGTTCGACTGGGTATATGAGTTCAGCCGCAACTTCCGCAATGAAGGTATGGACCGCACCCATAATCCTGAGTTTACCATTCTGGAATGGTACACGGCATACAAGGATTATTTCTGGATGATGGAGATCACAGAACAATTACTTGAAAAAGTAGCTATCACCTTACATAATACAACAACCGTTCCTGTAGGCGATAAAGAAATTAATTTCAAAGCGCCATTCAAGCGCATCAGCATATACGATGCCATCAAAGAACATACAGGCTTCGACGTAAGTAATATGGATGAAGCGGGGTTAAGAGAAGTTTGCAAAAAGCTGAACATTCATACCGAGGCCAGTATGGGCAAAGGGAAGTTGATAGATGAGTTGTTTGGCAACACCTGCGAAGATCATTATGTGCAACCCACGTTCATCATTGACTACCCGGTTGAAATGAGTCCGCTTACCAAAAAGCACCGCAGCAAGCCGGGACTGGTAGAACGTTTTGAACTGATCATCAATGGCAAAGAGATCGCCAATGCATACAGCGAGTTAAACGATCCTATTGATCAACGCGAACGTTTTGAAGAGCAGGCAGAACTATTGAAACGTGGGGATGACGAAGCCATGTTCATCGATAATGACTTTTTGCGCGCTCTTGAATACGGCATGCCGCCAACATCGGGTATAGGTATCGGTATCGACCGCCTGGTGATGCTGATGACCAATCAGCCTTCTATTCAGGATGTGTTGCTGTTCCCGCAAATGCGGCCGGAGAAGACGGGGGAATAATGTGAACTTAATTTAGGCCACTATAGCAAACTCTGCACTTTTGTGCAGAGTTTTTTTATTTGTCGCTATAAGAAAAGATCCAGCATTAGTTTTTGCGAAGGATTTACGGCATAAGGTGTAAAATCGGTAACGCCCTGTTGCATCAGGATGTCCTCATCAATAAAGAAATTACCGGTACACTCTGTGGCGGGACGCTGCAGAATATAATAAGCCGCATCGGCTACTATTTCTGGCTTCCGGCTGCGTTGCATCAGTATATCGCCGCCTACTACATTTTGAATGGCTGCAGTGGCTATGGTGGTTTTTGGCCACAGGGCATTTACCCCGATCCGGTTTGGCCGCTGTTCTTCAGCCAACCCTAATACAATCATGCTCATGCCAAACTTACTGATGGTATAGGCCAGATAGCGTCCGAACCAATCGGGATTTAATGTCAGGGGTGGCGATAAATTCAAAATATGCGCATTACTACTCTTTTTCAACAGCGGTAAACACGCTTTACTCATGAAAAAGGTACCACGGACATTTATATCATGCATCAGGTCCCAGCGTTTGGGCTCTGTTTGTTCCGTAGCAGATAAGGTGATAGCACTGGCATTATTAATCAGGATATCTAACCCGCCAAACTGATCAACGGTTGTTTTTACTATCTGCTCAATACTGTCTTCATAACGAATATCTCCCTGTATAGGAAGCACCTTTCCCGCACCGGCTTTGGCAATCTCTTCCGCTGCGGTATAAATGGTTCCCTCTAGTTTAGGATGCGGCTCAGCTGTTTTACCAACAATGGCAATGTCGGCCCCATCAGCTGCTAAACGCATAGCAATTGCTTTTCCTATTCCGCGTGAACCGCCTGTAATAAGTACTTTTTTTCCCTTGAACTGCATAGTAATTCATTTATCGGGTTAATCAAATTTGAATGCGCTTTACAATTTATTCTATTTCAGCATTAAACAAAAAACATAAGTAATAAGCGTCGCAATGACATCGTAGTTGTACTATACATTCGGTAAATACCGAATAAAATTAATCAAGCATTTGTTCGCTTGTAATTACAAAATTTTAACAATATGTTTGTATACGTCAGATTGATCGATTCACAAGAACACCAATATCCAAACAAAAAACCAGATCCAAACATCCAGGAAAAACCAAAAACAAAATCCAGAAAAACCACCGGCCAACAAAACCGGGTATCCAAGATCCAAAGAAAAACCGAGAAAAAACCAATGTTCTGAAAACCAAGTTCCTGAATCATTCAATCAAGGCAAACTAAAATCCAGATCCGCTCTAATCCAGGCATCCTTTGAAAATGAATTAAAATTTGTACCTCCTGATGAACCCTGTTCCTTCTTGGTAAGGTTTAGTACAACTTTTTGACAGTCCCGGAGTAATCCGGGACTGTTTCCTTTTATACCTGTCTGACATCCGTAAAAACAGAAAGTCCGAAAGAAGCCTGCCTCTCGACAAACTCCTTCCGGACTTATTCCCTTAACCTATCAGATCTACTATTCCTTCTTTTTACTAATTCCAGCCTTTTGTGCCTTTCCTACTTACCTCTTACTTCCTGCCTCGTGCTTCCTACCTGTCATCATGTAATATTTCCAGCATTATGGTTTTTCAATCATTCTGATCTTAATTCCCGAATTGTTCTTCCCTTTTTAACTTGTTAACTTATCAACTCCTTATCAATGCGCATCTGTAATGATCACGGGTTTCTTTTTAAACTTCTGCAAATAAATAACGGGAATGGCGGCCAGCACAAACACCCCGATCAGCAGGTACATGTGATCATAGGTGACCAGCATGGTTTGCTTTATAACATTTGCTTCCATCATTCGGTCACTTATTTGCTGGGCCTCCAATAAGGAATGCCCCTGGCTCTGCGCCATGTGGATCTGCGCGTCCCTCTGTTGTATGTAAGCCGGGTTATATGGATTAATATTTCCTATGAGAATATTTCGAACTGCTCCGGATTTAAGGTGAATGAGGGTGGTTAGAATAGCCACACCAAATGAACCACCCAGCTGACGCATCATGTTATTCAACCCTGTTCCCTGGCCAATTTGTTTACCCTGAAGCCCCTGCACTGCCAATGTGGTTAACGGCACGAATAAGACAGCCATCCCAATACCGCGTATAATAAGCGGCCAGAAGAAATCACCGGTCCCTGATTCAAGTGTGCTGTTCGATAACATCCAACAGAAAATGAAGAATAGTAAAAAACCAAGCGTTGCCATAAACTGGGCCGGTATGCCTTTCTTCAACATGGCACCAACAAAGGGCATCATTAAAATGGTAGCCACACCACTGGGTAACATGATCAATCCCGTTTGCAGGGCGGTAAAGTGTAAGAGGTTTTGACAAAACACCGGGAATATAAATACGGACCCATATAAAGCAAACCCAAGTGCAAAGGATGTAATAATACCAATTGCGAAGCTCCGGTCTTTCAGGATGCGAAAATCCACCACAGGGTGATCAGTGCTCAATTCCCGCCATATAAACCCAACACCGGCCAAGATAGTTGTAACCGTAAGCAGGGCAATATATGGCGTCTGAAACCAATCTTCCGACTCCCCTTTTTCAAGCACTACCTGCAAACCGCCCACACCAGTTGCCAGCAACAGAATACCCCACCAGTCGATCGGTTTTCCCTTGGCAAACTTCGGCGACTCCCGCACAAACATCGACACCAGGAAGGCGGCAATAGCACCCACCGGAATATTTACATAGAATATGTAGCGCCAGTCTGAATTATCAACGATATAACCACCAATGGTTGGACCAATTGTAGGACCTACCACTGCACCCAATCCAAACAAAGCAGTTGCCATCCCAATTTCTTCCCGCGGCCAGGTTTCCATTAATATAGCCTGTGCGGTTGACAACAAACCACCACCTGCCAACCCCTGCAATATCCGGAAAAGGATCAGCTCAGTAAGAGAGGTTGCCTGTCCGCATAAATAAGAAGCCAGGGTAAATATCAGGATGGAGGCGAGGAAATAATTCTTTCTTCCAAAACGATCGCCCAGCCAACCCGACATGGGTAATATAATTACGTTGGCCACTGCATAACCGGTTACCAGCCATCCGGCATCTTCCAGAGTTGCACCCAGGTTACCCATGATCTCGGGCAGGGCTACGTTCACTATCGTCGTATCGATCAACTCCAGCAAAGAAGCCATGATAACGGTAATGGTAATGATCCATTTCCTAAATCCTTGTTCTGCCATAAAATTTATTTTTTAGCCTAATGCCTTTCTCTTCAACTCAAAAACATTAGCTCCAAGCTTCAAGCGATAAGCGAAAGGCAAAGATTAAAGACAAAGTTGCATTGGCTAACAGCTTACAGCTTATCGCTTTCAGCTGTATTTACGACTTTTTAGTATCAACCACTACCTTGGCGCTCATTCCCGGGCGTAAGCGATTAAGAAACTCCGTATCTGATTTATCCAGTTTAATACGAACAGGTATGCGTTGTACCACTTTTACAAAGTTACCGGTGGCGTTATCGGGTGGCAGTAAAGAAAACTTAGCGCCCGTAGCTCCAGCAAATGATTCAACCGTTCCATTCAACGGATG
>DASUVL010001056.1:0-4520 GCA_036379015.1 Niastella sp. | reverse complement strand
GAACCGTCACCGCTAAAAAAGGCGGGTGTTTTATTTTGAGCCACCATGGAACGGTTATTTACCCGAACGCGGCGGGGCCGGGTGTTGGGCTTTTTGCCATCGTCGTAATTGTTCGTTGCATATAAGCGTACATCATAATCGCCGGTGTCTTTATAAATGTGTACCGGTTCCTTTTCAAAGCTATAACTGCCATCTCCAAACTCCCAGAAGTATGAATAAAATGAAGTAGGTGCACCGGCTATTTGCCGCAATGGGCGTAAGGCGGCGCCAAATTTCACCTGGTTATTTTCAATTTGCGGTTCAATGCCAGCAGCAGCTGTATCATTTATTTGTGCACGTGCAGTGCCTATCATACATAACAATAGAACCGGGCATAATAAGGGTTTGTATGATATCATTGTAGAACAATTTTATAAATGTAATTAATTGTACTTAAAAATCCCGGCCGGCACAGGCGCCGGCCGGGAGCGTACGGATTAATTTTGAGACCCCGTTTTAAATGGTTGCCAGGAAAGCATCTATTTCGGCCTGAGTTGCTTTGTGAACCGGTGCATCGATATGCATACCGGCGCCTATGGTAATAGACTGTGTGCCAAACTGAATGAAACCGTCGCTGTCTTTTCCAAGAATGATCAGGTCTGCCTGTAAGCCTATGGGCAATGAATTTTGATACGATTGAAATTTTTGTGCGGTATAATCAAAAGGCAGTGTAACTACCGTAGCAATATTTTTGAACACGAGCATCACCTGTAAGTCGCTTACCTGGTTATTATCCTGGAAAGCAGGTAATGCGGTAATGGTAGTTTTTGGATTTGGATCGCTGTAAAAACGGTCGCAGTTAACCCAGGTAAAAGACGGTAACGAAAATGTGTAGCTGTTAGGACCATTGCCAAAAGGATAATAAGGAGCCGGATTCCAGGTAAAAGGGCTTTGTTGTTGTTGGTTGCCACCTGTAGCACCACCTTGTTGTCTTTTATCCTGTACGAACAGGCCCATATCTTTATTGTTCATTACTTTAGGGATCTCTACTCGGGCGCCATCGTTTTGAAGGGCGGGGTTCAGGCGCAGATCAACACCATCTTTCTGGGCCTTCACTAAAATTTCTCCACCTGATTCCAACAACTGACCATTTGATTCGGTCATTACACCGGAAAACAGCACATCTTTTTTGCTTAAGACTTCTTTCAGTGTAACAGTTACATTACCGCTTACTGCATTGCCATTACCATCAACAAATGAATTGGCTATAAAAGTAATCTTGGTTCCTTTTTCGCCAATGATGCTAAAACCAGCGGCGGCATTACCCGTGAACGATTGTTGCTTAATGGCATGCGAAGCCAGGAAATCATCGGCTTTTGCATAGTTGGGGGTGCTTTTATCTTTTTTGCAGGCAGTTATTGATACAATAGCTGTAGTCAATATAGCGGCTGATAATAAAGTAGCTTTCATAATAAATAGTTTTTTAGATATGGCCTACTCTTGTGGGGCTTTTCGGCTTCCGCCCTTCGTGGTTTCAGAAGTATATCAACCGGTGTGTTTTTTTGTTACCCCTCTTTTTGAATATTTTTTTTGATGCTATAGTCAACCCTGTGATCCTGGTATATTTATATATATATTTGAAGGGTGCAAAGGCTGTGTGGGGGTATGATTGTCATTCACTTATAACCATTTTATATAGCTACCATTATTCATACCGATCAGCGTTACGTTACTGCCCTGTTGCAAAATGAGGTAGTTATCGTTCGGGAAATTTATACGAAATATGCCGGGAAGATCAGGCATTATATTATAGCCAATAGCGGTAATGAAGATGATGCTGCCGATATTTTCCAGGAGGCTTTAATAGATATATATAACCAGGCAAAAAATAAACAACTGCAACTTACCTGTCCGTTTGAGCCATACCTTCTATTGATCTGCAAAAGAAAATGGTTAAATCTTTTAAAAAAAAGAGGGCGTGAGCCGGTAACAAAAGACGTGGAGGATGTATATATAGGAGAAGATGTGTTTGCGCTGGCCGAGCAGATGCAGCAAAATGATCAGCGCATGCAGTTATTCCTGCAATGTTTTGAAAAACTGGGCGATGCCTGTAAAGAGATCATTAAAAAATGTCTGGGTGGTGAAGACCAGGAATTAATTGCAACACAACTAAAGGTTACCTACGGTTACCTGCGTAAAAAGAAAAGTGAATGTATGGCGGCTTTAACTAAAATGATTCATTCACAATTACCCGAATGGAAATAGATTATGGACACGTTCAACGATATAGCACGGTATGCAGAAGGAGAGATGACTGCTGATGAACGAGCATCATTCGAAACCGCACTGGCTTCGGATGAATCGCTGCGCCGGCAGCTGGCACTATACCAGGAAGTACATGGCTCCCTGCAACAGCATTTCAATGCAGGTGACCGCATTCCATTGCAGGATACCATGCAATCGTTGCGCAGCGAATTCTTTGGCGCTGCTTCGCAACCTGCGAAAGTAATTTCGTTTAAACGATATCTGCGCAGCGCTGTAGCAGTAGCCGCTATTTTGATTGCTGTAATCATTATCTGGCAGCCATGGAAGCCTGGTTTATTTAAGGAGTTTTCCGAAACCAGTATGGCAGGGCCTGCTGAGCGTGGCAGTTCTGCCGATGATTTATTACAACAAGCCGTAGATGCATTTAATAAAAAAGAGTACGCCACAGCGGCATCGATACTTCAACAGGTAAAACAGCAGGATACAGCCAATAGTTTTGTGAATTTTTATTATGGAGTAGCTTTATTACAAAGCGATCGCTTACCGGAAGCCAGGGGAATTTTTAACCAATTGTATGCAGGGCAATCCGCATTTAAATTTGATGCGGCACTCTATCAGGCGCTTGGGTATTTAAAAGAAAATAATAAAGATCTATGCAGAGAGTGGTTGCAAAAGATCCCTGCCGATGCATCCATGTATAATAAAGCACAGGAATTACTAGAGAAATTATAAATCATTCATTAAATGACAACCGGCGCGGGCCCCGATCCTGAGATATTGTTACAATTGGTTTCCATGAAAATGCCTTTCGGAAAATATAAAGGAACGCTGTTGTGCGACCTGCCCGATTTTTACCTGGCCTGGTTTAAAAAGAAAGGATTTCCCAAAGGCAAGCTGGGCATATTGCTTGAAACCATCTTTGAGATAAAATCGAATGGGCTTACCTTTTTGCTGGACCCTCTGAAGAAAGGAGGACGTTTTCCCGGTAATTAAAGCAGTTTCGCATCTAAGCACTTAACCACTTTGTCATATGCGGATAAGAGGGAACGTTTAGCCGGTGGGCGTTTTTTTCATTTACAGTTAATCCGATCTTTTCAAGCATTGACAGACCAATATAATTTTTCAAGCGACAGCTATCTGTAATATAATCACGGCCGCCTCTATAGCCCTGTTCGTGGAAAACAAAAAAAGGATCAATAAGTAAATGAATGCAGGCTGCATATGACCAGGCAATAGCCATGATCTCCTCTGATTCGCGGTTCTTTCTGGTAGGGATATTTCTTTCCGATAAACCCGGTCTGTCAATAGCAGGAACTACTGCTATGTGACCGGCCTCATGCAGAATATCTCCCGGGTGTTCCAGCACATCTTTATCGATGATGATCATGCCTTTGTTGATCAAAAGACCAGGCAAAAAACTTTTATTGCCAATCTTTCTGAATGTAGTTTCTATACCAATACTGTTTAGGAAATCAACACATCGTTCCAACAATGCCATTTCGTCAACATCGCTATCTTGCATTAATATGGTTGGGTTTTAAAAAACTGCAAACGGTGAATATACGACTACTTCTGCAAATGCGACTTTCCCGTCTATTTGCCTGAAAGCCGCAGAGAGCGTTCAGCACAATACCCGGCAAAAAAAAGTGGCCCGGCTTAAAGTGTTTCAAGCCGGGCCACTGCATATAGTTTATTAAGTTGGAGGATAAATTATACCACCGCGCTTTCTTCCTGCCGGGCAAATACGTGTACAGGCTTTTTAACGGCTCTTGCTTTCCGCTTTTTTCTGCCCACCAGGTAAATGAGTAATCCGGTAATGGGTAAGCTAAAAGCTACTATGGCGGCGATCAGTGCAATGATCTGTGTTGGCCAGCCGTACAACCTGCCCGTATGAATAGGGTATACCATTCTACGCACCTTGTTCCCGGTAGATGAATTTTTAAACAGGTTCTCTTTTAATAAACGGCCAGAGCCTTTTTCAAAATACAGCACATCGGCAATATTATATACAGCAGCCTCGTGGTTCAATTTATTAACGGTGATGGAAAGGCTGTCTTTTTCAGGCAGTAACATGGTAATACGACCATTGTAAGGCAATTTGTTATTGGTTTGCTGGTATAATGATTCGTAGAATCCTGCCTGTATAGGTTGTTTTATGGTGTTTGCGGGGGCTTCATTCTTTTTCATGGGCTTGCCATCGAACACCAGGTAGATGGCATTGTTAAACCAGGGATACGCCCAGGTAAGGCCGGTTATTGCAATGGCGAATAATACGA
>DASUVL010001055.1:0-2764 GCA_036379015.1 Niastella sp. | reverse complement strand
TAACAGCTTTTTTTGCCCTGCAATACGGCAAGCTGGTAAGCTATTGGCAATGTAAATTCGCCTCTATTTATACCTCAACGCGATGCGATTGCGTGCAACATCTATTGGATACTTCAAAAGAAACCGCACAGCATGCCACTACCACATTGAAAGAAAAAACAGAAGAAATAGTCCTTTTTCATGAACTGATACCAGACTGGCAATCTCCCACCACGCCGGTTGTTTATGAAATGGCCTATATAGATGTTATCCCCGAAACATACAAAGCTGCTGTTTTTCAACCTCCCCGATTTACGCGAAACGCTTAATGCTAAAGGCTTAACGCCAAATGGAGGATACACAACACGTAAGGTGTAACGCTAATACAATGAGCGATCTCTGCTGTATTGTGTTCCGCGTTCGGTTTCCCGCATTCAGCGTTCGGCATTTCGCATTTATTTCTTCCTGTTGGTATTATGTCACTTTGATAATAGACATACAAAGGCATGTTATGCCCACGCGGCAGCACCATGTTGCTTTGTAGTATTATCTATTGTTAACATCATGCCTACTCGCTTTTCTATTCCCTCATTTTAACCTCATTCTAAAATTATTGTTATGAAACCTATTCATATAACTGTTATCGTTATTATCACCGTTTTCATTTTTGTTATTAATGCCTGCACGCAAAAGATGGCGAACCAACCAGCTCGTCATGTAAACAGGGAGGCTACCGACAAAAGAGGCAATCTTATTCTGCTTGGAAAAAGCACCCGTAAACGGCTTGCACAACCGCCTTTTAATGACTGGTTCAATAAAAATTATGCAGGATATAGCATTGACAGCAACACAGCTAATCAGATTAAACCTTTACTAAAGAATAAACAGTTCTTTTTATTCATGGGAACCTGGTGTGGCGATAGCCGGCGTGAAGTGCCTCGTATGTATAAGATCCTGGATTATTGCCAGGTCAAATTGTCCCGGATAGAACTGATTAATTTGAACAACAGCGATACTGCCTATAAACAAAGCCCAGGCCATGAAGAGCGTGGTTTGAACATTCTTCGCGTACCTACCCTGCTGATATATGAGAACGGGCATGAGGTGGGCCGGGTGGTAGAATCTCCTGTTGCTTCGTTAGAAAAAGACATGCTGGCCATTGTGACCGGTCAGCCTTACGAGCATCGATACAAGAACGCGACGACCACCAAATCGGTTAATGTGGCCGATACAACAAGGGTACAGCAGCCTGCACGGCAATAATTTATTCGTGAATTCGTTTCATGTGACCATATTTATGGTCGTTTGGCCAATGCCCACTGCGTCTTGCGCCCCCGACGAGTCGGGGCTCCTTCGCTGACGGCCGTCGGCCAAAGCCTATGGCGTCGGACGAAGCTCTGGCGCAAGCGTCTAAAGCTTTGGCGGCCCCAACGAGGTGGGGGGTGCGAAGGCCCGCATGACTGGTCAAACGGAGATCTTATCCATAACAAAATATTCATAGCCTTGTGTACCATAATGAAAATTTTGTCATGGACGATTCATTCACTTACTTTTGATGCCTAAAATTTACGTAATGAAAAAATATGTGCTGTTGGCTTTAGCCTGTTTACCAGCAACCGTAATGCTGGCCCAGGCCACAGCTAAGAAAAAGCCGGTTGCAGCTACCAAAAAAACCGCTACACCTACTGCAAAAACCGCCGCCCCCGCTGCTGCTGCATTGAAAAATTCTGCCGATTCATTTAGTTATGCCATTGGCTTAAGTATCGCTAGTTTTTACAAAGCCCAGGGCATTAGCAATATAAACAACCAGTTAGTACTGAAAGCCCTTTCTGATGCTAAGGTTGATAAACCTTTGCTGAATGAAACCCAGGTAAATAACTGCATTGTTAATTATATGCAGACTGCACGCAGCGCCAAAGCGTCGCCCAATAAAAAAGCAGGAGAAGCCTTTTTGGCAGAAAATAAAAAGAAACCAGGCATTGTTACTTTAACCAGTGGTTTACAATACCAGGTTACAAAAGAAGGTACTGGTCCCAAACCAACCATCGAAGACCAGGTAAAAGTACATTACCATGGTATGTTAATCGATGGCACGGTGTTCGACAGCTCTGTTGATCGCGGCCAACCTATTACCCTTGGTTTAAAAAATGTAATTCCCGGTTGGACTGAAGCGTTACAATTAATGCCTGTTGGCAGCAAGTGGAAATTGTTCATTCCTTCTGATCTTGCTTATGGCGATAATCCGGCAGGACCAACCATTAAAGAAGGTTCAACACTGATCTTTGATGTTGAGTTGATAGAGATCGTAAAACCATAAATGGTTTATAAATATGTAAATGTGCCATCCTGGTTTAACCGGGATGGCACATTTTTTTATAAATTAATGACCCTGTCCTTCGGATACTTCACACTATAGCTTATTCTAAATTTCTTTATTTCTCCGGGCGCCAGCTGCGGTTTCCAGGTTAAAATGCCGGTCTCCCCATTCACTGCAGCACCATCGTGTTGCAGTAACTCCACCTCAATGTCTTTATTGGTTGACAAGGGATATTGATCACGCAATTCCATTTGAACCGTTTCTTTTTTATTATTCCGAACTGTTATTTCATAGGTAAAGGTTTGCTTTTTGTTGCTGCCCAGGAATTTTACACTGCTGAAATCAGCCAGTTTCTCCCTGGTAACTACAACCCGTTTGTCCCTGCCCAGCGTAAGGTTTAGTGTATCCTGCACAGAGCCTGCATCAATGGAGGTTTTACCAATATAAGTGCCTTCAAAAATAATATTG
>DASUVL010001054.1:0-6042 GCA_036379015.1 Niastella sp. | reverse complement strand
TATACCTGCTTGATCTGGCTGCAAGAGTTGGAGTTTTTGGAACGGTTGTAATTGCGTTATTAACATTATTTATTCTAAGGGGAACGGTAGCCCAGCACAGGGAATTCATTGACAAATTCTTTCTTTTAAAATGGGGTAATGATGGCCATTTTTATTTCTATTTCATTATAACCGGCTTACTTGTGCTTTTTGTGGCTCAATACATATCCTATAAACAAAGGGTTAAAATAAAAGACGAAAGAATCGCGGAACTAACCTATGAAAGGGACTGGTTGCAAAACAAAGTTTTGAAAAAGTTCTTACAAATCTAAAAAGGCTAAATATGTTACACATTATTCTTTATATAATTCCGGTTTTTATTGTTTACAGTATTATTCGGTCTGGTTGGGTCTCCAATGAAACCTTAAAAACAAAATATAAATTAACCCGTTTACAAGAGGAGCTTACCTGGTTGGTTATTACAGGCGAAATAAGTAGTACGAATAAGGAGTATATCCAATTATCCGAAAGTATAAATAAGGTATTAATGGTATTGCCCCGGTTTAATTTTTGGGTCATGATATACCTTTTGGTAAAAGAAAAGCACGAAGTATATACAGAAGAAATTGAAAAAGTTCGTAATGAAGTAGGGAAACAAGCTCCATTAATAGAGATCTTTGATAGGTATCATAAAATAGTTATGGCCTATGTTGCCAGAAAAAATATTATCTCTGTTCTATTAACAATCCCCATCTGGAAAAAGATATTAGAAGCCCACATATCAGCAAAAGGAAACAAGCGGGCAAAATTTAATAATGCTGATGAATGCATTGAAATATCAGCATACACTTCCTTTGCATTTTATTTTCAAAAAGCCTCAACAAAGTCAATTCTTTTAGGGTAATTCACACCTCCAGCCTGCTTATATTGGTGCTTATATAAATATAACTGCATTCTTTTGCAACGTTGCTGAAAAACCAGCTATGCGTAAGCCGGTTGTTTCTACTATTTCAAAATGTACCAATTACGTTAAGGATTGGTGAACGCATTTTCTCCCATTGATATTGAAACTGTTACACCTATCCTTAAATCGGGCATAAAATGTTGCAATTGAAATAAAAATGCTAAATTTAGAATCAGCAGCCGATTTGCAAATAATCTAATTCGCCATATGGGACCAGTTGCACTCCTTATATTAACCATCGCTGCCATTCTTTTCTCGGCCGGCGGTATACTCGTATCCAAACTTTTGGTAAGGGGATCGGTAAATCCGCAAAAAGGCCAACCTTATGAATGTGGTATTCCTTCCGAAGGCTCACCCTGGAATCAGTTTAATGTGGGTTATTATCTGTTCGCCCTGTTGTTCCTGATCTTTGATGTAGAACTGATTTTCGTTTATCCCTGGGCTGTTGTTGCTAAGAAAGTTGGACTAATGGCGCTTGTTGAGATCGCCATTTTCTTTTTTATATTATTTACGGGTTTTTTATACGCACACAAGAAAGGCGCACTAAAATGGACGTAGATACTGAAAACTGTATCCGCAATGGAAAACAACACAAATAAAGAGATTGAAACCGCATCCAACGGGAATTCGCCATTCCCCGGCCAGGTACATGACCTGCCCGGAGGTGGCATCGTCATCAGCTCTTTTAATGAGATCATTAACTGGGCACGCTCCAACTCTTTATGGCCGCTCACTTTTGCTACCAGTTGCTGCGGTATTGAAATGATGTCGGTAGCTTCTTCTAAATACGATTTCTCCCGATTTGGTTTTGAAGTGGCAAGGGCTACACCCCGGCAGGCTGATGTGATCATCATCGCTGGTACCATAGTAAATAAAATGGCACCGGTACTTAAACGCCTGTACGACCAAATGGCCGACCCCAAATATGTGATCGCCATGGGCGCCTGCGCTATCAGCGGCGGCCCTTTCTTCTATAATACCTATTCTGTGGTAAAAGGAGCTGATCATGTGATCCCCGTAGACGTATACATTCCCGGTTGCCCGCCCCGGCCCGAAGCTTTATTGCATGCATTGATCACACTGCAACAGAAAATAAAAAGTGGATTGACACGCGAACAAATACGGGTAGAAAAATCACAGGTATGACCAAAGACGAAATAAAAGAACATATCATACAGTTTCAACCCAACGCTGTTTTTGATGAAACCAGCGAATGGTTAAACGTGCAGGTAGATGTTGGTGAATGGAAGCCATTTGCACAATGGCTACGGAATGAGGCGCTGATCATGGATTATTTGTTTTGCCTTACCTGTATCGACTGGTCGCAGACCGCTGCGGGTAAAACGCTGTTCACCATGGTGTATCATTTTTCGTCAACTGTTTTCCGGCACACCATAGTGGTGAAAGTAAAACTGGATCGGAATAATCCCGAAATAGAAACCGTATCTGATATCTGGCGAACCGCAGAATTTCATGAGCGGGAAGTGTTTGACCTGTTTGGGGTGCGGTTCCTGCATCACCCCGACCTGCGTCGATTGATGCTGACTGATGATTTTGTAGGATATCCATTGCGAAAAGATTTTGAAGACCCTGTAAATATGATAAAGCTGTAGCTATAGCACAGGTATTGGGTTTTACTTCGACATTCAACATTCAATATTTATTATTCAATATTGATACGTGTATAGAGAAACACAAATACTAAAAGATACTGCCAGTATCAACTCCAATGGAGTAGATGCCGCCGATGCGGGGGATCTGGTGATCAATGTAGGTCCGCAGCATCCTGCAACCCATGGCGTTTTGCACCTGGTGATCACTCTGCAGGGAGAAACGATCAAAAAAGTAGAACCGCATTTAGGCTATATACACCGCAGCATAGAAAAAATGTGCGAAAGCCTCAGCTATCGCCAATTCATTTATGTTACCAGCCGGATGGATTATTTGTCGGCCCATATTAACAACCATGCCTGCGCGCTCTGTATTGAAAAAGGATTGCAGCTGGAAATACCACCACGCGCCCAGGTGATCAGGGTGCTGATGGATGAACTTACCCGGATTGCTTCTCATGAATTGTGGTGGGGGGCAATGGCCATGGACCTCGGCGCATTCACGCCGTTTTTTTATGCCTTTCGTGAACGGGAAACTATTAATGATATCATGGAAGAAACCTGTGGCGCCCGCTTAACCATGAACTATATGGTGCCGGGTGGAGTGATGTATGATATTCACCCGAATTTTCAAAAAAGGGTAAAGGATTTTATCCAGCTTTTTAATAGCAAGATTGATGAATACGATGACCTGGTAACCGGCAATATTATTTTTCAGAACCGCACCAAAGGCGTGGGCGTATTATCAAAAGAAGATGCCATCTCCTTTGGTTGTACAGGACCCGTTGGCAGAGGAAGCGGGATAGCATGTGATATCAGGAAATTGTATCCCTATGAAGTATATGATAAAGTATCGTTTGATGAGATCATTGAAACCGGTGGGGATAGCTTTGCCCGGTACATGGTGCGGGTAAAAGAATTGCGGCAATCGATCCGCATCATTGAGCAATTGATCGATAATATTCCGGAAGGTGATATTCAGGCAAAAACAAAAGCCGTATTGAAATTGCCCAAAGGGGAATTTTATTCAAGGGTAGAAACTGCCCGCGGTGAACTGGGCGTGTATATAGTCAGTGAAGGCGGCACAACACCGTACCGGATAAAATTCAGATCGCCGGGCTTTTCAAATTTGTCCACAATAGATCATATGAGCAGAGGATGTAAGATCGGCGACTTGATGGCGATAATGGGGACTCTTGATTTAGTGATACCGGATATAGACAGGTGACGGAAATGAGAAATTAAAAATGAAGAATGAGGAATGAAGAAGTATAAAACCAATTGCAAATGTTTAGCCTGGAACACATAACCGATTCTATTCAGCAGTGGTTGTACAGCACGTTCAACCCCACTATGGCATTGATATTGGAATGCGTTATTGTCATGTTGCTGGCGATCAGCTTGTTTGCTGTACTGGGTCTGGTTTTGGTGTTAATGGAACGCAAGGTAGCTGCGCGCATGCAGATCAGGTTGGGTCCAAACAGAGTAGGGCCCAATGGCATGTTTCAAACTGCTGCCGATACATTGAAGTTGATGATGAAGGAAGGATTAACACCCAATGGGGCAGATAAATTCCTGTTTAACCTCGCACCTTTTATCGTGATGATCGCTGCCATGCTGGTACTGGCGCCCATTGCATTCGCCAAAGGATTTCAGATCTGGGATATAAATATAGGCGTGTTGTATGTGTCGGCGGTATCGTCGGTTTCGGTGATCGGTATTCTAATGGCAGGCTGGGCCAGCAATAACAAATATTCTTTGCTGGGTGCTATGCGCAGCGGTGCGCAGATCGTTAGCTATGAGCTGTCGGCCGGATTATCTATCATCTCTATTGTTGTGCTGACCGGTAGTTTACAGATATCGGAAATTATTGCTTCACAACAAACCGGATGGTGGTTGTTCCGTGGACATATTCCTGCTATTATCGCTTTTGTAATATATATTATTGCCGTAACGGCTGAAACCAACCGCGCGCCGTTCGATCTGGCCGAAGCAGAATCGGAATTAACGGCAGGTTTTCACACAGAGTATTCCGGGATGAAGTTCGCGCTGTTTTTCCTGGCGGAATATATCAACATCTTTATTGTATGTGCTATTGGCGCCACTTTGTTTTTAGGTGGATGGATGCCATTGCACATCGGACACTGGGAGGGTTTTAATCATATCATGGATTATATCCCTTCTTCGGTATGGTTCCTGGGCAAAACATTTTTCCTGATCTTTTTGATCATGTGGTTCCGGTGGACTTTTCCCAGGTTACGGGTTGATCAGTTGCTGAGCCTGGAATGGAAATATTTGTTGCCTATCAGTATGTTCAACCTGTTACTGATAACACTGATTGCGATTATGGGATGGCATTTTTAACCCCCCATTCATTAAAAGAGGGAACATTATGTTTTTAAAACAATACATATCAGATATATACCATGGAGTGGCTTCGCTGCTAAAGGGTATGAAAACAACGGGCCATTATTTTATAAGGCCCAGTGAGATCATTACGCAACAGTATCCCGATAACCGGGCGCAAATGAAACTGCCCGAGCGTTTCCGGGGCGAAGTGGTGATGTCGCACGACGACAATAACGAACACGCCTGTACAGGATGCACGGCTTGTGAACTGGCTTGTCCGAATGCCACTATCAAGATCATTACCAAATTTGATATGACGCCGGAGGGTAAAAAGAAGAAAGCGCTGGACACATTTGTGTATCACCTGGAGTTGTGTACCATGTGTAATTTATGTGTGGAGGCTTGTCCCACCAGTGCTATAAAAATGGCGCAGACATTTGAACATAGTGTATTTGACAGAAACCAATTGCTGAAAAAGTTGAATATGCCTGGGTCGAAGTTGAGAGCGGGCGTCGAATAAAATATTGTCATGAATGCATCACAAATTATATTCTATCTTATTTCAGCCTTCGTGCTGGGAACAGCTGTTCTGGCTGTGACTACCACCAAGATCTTCCGTTCTGCCATCTGGCTATTGTTCAGTTTGGTAGGAGTGGCTGCTTTGTATTTCTGGATGCAGGTAGAATTTGTGGCGGCGGTTCAGATCATTGTGTATGTTGGTGGCGTAGTGGTGTTGATCATCTTCTCTATTTTCCTCACGCAACAATCGGGCAGTGAAATGCCTAAGCCGCCTTTAAAGCGGATTGTTTTTTCATTGCTGGCCACACTGCTTGGTTTTGCATTTTCATACCGGCTCATATATGAATATGGATTTACAACTACGCCGGCAAAACCATTTATCGTCCCTGTTTCTGCTATTGGTGAACAAATGCTGGATACGAAACAATATGGTTTTGTATTGCCTTTTGAAGTAGTGAGTATGTTATTGTTGGCAGCGATGATCGGCTGTATTGTCATTGCCATGAAAGCGGCGCCTAAAGGAACGACAGTGCAAAAGCCGGCATCACCCATTGGCGCTAATGGAAAACAAAAAGAGCTGTCAGATTCATTCACGTCGTCAGCGGAACCTGACAGGACATC
>DASUVL010001053.1:0-3299 GCA_036379015.1 Niastella sp. | reverse complement strand
TAACTGAATAACCAAGCTTCTTGAATCATTGGTAATGGCTCCCCACACTTTCCTGGCCTCCCACCACCGGTCATAAGACTGGCTCATCTTAAAAGAAAGGAGTACTGAAATGGAAGTTCCTAAAAACGCAGGTATTGTCAGCGGCATTTCGGGAAGAAATTCTGTAACGTCCAGCCCCAAATTAATGACAATTCCTACAAGTAGTATTATTATCAACTCATACTTAACAATGCCAAGTAGATATTTAAAAGGTAATTTAGACTCAAGTATCATACTTCTGTGCTTTTGTTATTATCTATAATGCTGTTCATTGGTGAAAAAACGGGCATCTTATTTTTTATCGTCGCCTGGTGCCTGGCAAATGCATAGGCTTTTTAACGTATTTCTCATCACCTAATAGCACACCCCATTTTTTAAATTGCTCTGTTTGGTCGAATATAATTTTTAAGATCGCTATTATCGGTAATGCGAGGAACATGCCCGATACGCCTGTCAGGGTTCCGGCTATGAAAATGCCCAGTATGGAAATGAGCGGATTGAGCTTCACCTGGGAACCAACGATGCGCGGCATTAAAATATTATTATCCAGGAATTGTACCAGCGCGATAGCTCCCAGTACATACACGATGTCAGCAATACTCGTTGACGAAGCCAGTGTGATCAATGCGCCTATAACGTTACCTATCAACGCACCAAGGTATGGGATTAGATTTAAGAAAGCGAAGATTATTCCTATTAACAGCGCGTGTTTAATACCGAAAACAGCCAATATTCCCCATAGCAGGATAGTAACATAACAGAGCTGGATCAGCAAGCCTAACAGGTATCTTTTCCCCATCTTTTCAATTTGCTGCATAACGTCTACTATTTTATCATGTTCTTTAGGTTCAAAACTCATTAATATGAATTTCATGAAAATACTTCTGTACATGATCAACAGGAATGTGTAAATGGGCAATAATCCAAAGAATATCAATACGCCGGTTGCAGAACCGGCTGCACCACTAAACATATTGGCTGCGTAGCTTAAAAGTTTGTTGCTTTGTTGATTGATAAACTTCAATTGGTCTGTGGGCGAGAATCCGAACGCCTGGCTGATCCATAAACTGAACGCATTAAGATGGGCGGTTAAATTTTTTTCTATTGTCTGAAAATCATTTACGAGAAATTTCATCTGGCTGTAGAATAGCCAAACTATAAGTGCGGCACCGATGATTATAAATAATATCGGTAAAATAATAGCGATCGATTCAGGTAATTTTCGTTTCCGGAAGAAGCGAAATACCGGTAGCAGCATAATACTGATGAAAAAGGACATCAACAGGGGCATTATGATAATTTTTCCAAGCACAATAATTACCCCAATCAGAAAAAGCCCGAGAAGTTCAATGGAACGCTTTATGGAGGCAGGGATTTCTTTCATATTTATCTGGGTTGTAACTATTAATATCAAATGTTGCGCCATGGCCCCCCAATGGTCCCGCTAAAGCGGGACTCAATGGTTGCCATGATACAGTAGTTCTACATTAAAGCAATGGGTGATAGCTAAAATCTTTAGCTGCATTCCGGTTGTGCCAACCGGCCGGTTCTTCTAAAAATGTGCCTATCTTGCAAGCTCCAATTGATGGACTATCTTATTGGAAACATACCCTATTAAAAGGTTTTCCTGCACGTTTTGGCATTAACAGAGAATGAAATACAGGATGAAGTTGCCCTGATGCAACAATTTCGCGCTGGAAGCGAGGAGGCGTTTACAACGGTGTACCGGCATTTGTACCAGCGGGTGTACTGGTTTGCCAGGAAGTTTATTGAGGAAACGGAAGATGCCCGTGACCTTACCGCAGAAACCTTTGTTCAACTCTGGAAGCAATATGATACTTTTCCCACGCTTGATGCCGTAATGGCTTTTTTGTACGTAACCGTTCGCAATAAATGTTATAACCTGATCAAACACCGGCAAATGAAAGCCGGCCGCCGGGATGAACTGCTCCGTCAACTCAATGAACGGGATCCGGGCGATTTCTTCGAAGAGCAAGTGCAATTACAACTGGTTCGCCGTATTTATGCGGAAGTAGATAAACTACCGCCACGGATGAAAGATATCTTTCTCCTCTCCTACCGCGATGGATTAAAACCTGCCGAAATTGCCGAACTGCTACAGATCAAGGCGCAAACCGTGATCAATCAGCGGGTCACAGCCGTGCGGCTGTTGCAATTGGCCCTGGGCAAGGAGCTTATGATAACCTCCCTGATGGTTCTGCTCAGGTACCATGACCGGCTCTGATGCCACTATTTCCTTTCAAAAAAAACTTAAAGAAAACTTCACATTCGACTGGTTGATCGGGGTTGGTCAATTGTAGTGGGTGTATATGATGACCATTACCAACCTTACCGATCTTTTAATGAAGCACCTGCAGGGGAGTCTTACCAACGCTGAGCAGGAGCAGCTTAACCAGTGGCGTTCACAGTCGGAACGCAACCACCGGCTTTTTGAATCCATTAATGATGAGGAACAATTGCGGCAATTGGTGCTTGCCTATCACCAGGAACAGGAGGAAGACAATGAAGCCATCATTCTGTCGAAGATCCGTGAGCGTATCGGCGGAGGCAAGGCGTTGGCCCCTGTTCGCAGCATGGGTATGCGGCGGCGTTGGATTTGGGTGGCCGCAGGGGCGTTGTTACTGGCTGGCATTGGTGGCTACATCTACCTTTTGCTGAACAATAAAGCAGTTCCCCTTCCCGCTGTGGCAGAAAAACCGGCGGACATTCTGCCGGGACGTGACGGCGCCATTCTAACACTTTCCGATGGCCGTAAAGTGGTGTTGGATAGCCTGGGGAACGGCGTAATAGCCACCCAGCATGGAACACTATTATTATTACAGAACGGAGCATTGTCCTACGCGAAAGAAACAGGATCAATGACGCCGGTTTATAATACCCTCACAACGCCAAAAGGCAGGCAATTTCAGTTGATTCTACCCGATGGAACAAAGGTGTGGTTGAATGCCGCCAGTTCGCTCCGCTACCCTACTGTGTTTTCGGGCAGCGAACGGTTGGTGGAGGTAACGGGTGAAGCATACTTTGAAGTGGCGCCCATGCGACTTCGTTCAGGGCAAAAAATGCCTTTCATTGTAAACATTGTTCCCCCACAGAGCCAGGAAGGCCCCGGAGGGATCAGGATAGAGGTGCTGGGAACGCAGTTCAATGTGAATGCCTATTTCAACGAAGCAGCCGTAAAAACCACCCTGGTGGAAGGGAGTGTAAGGACGTCAATGGTGAATGGTCAATGGTCAATATTA